>NZ_FQUI01000054.1 GCF_900129175.1 Marinitoga hydrogenitolerans DSM 16785 | reverse complement strand
AAAATATTTGATTATAAAAAACCAGCATATGCATCAAAATTCTTTAAAAAATGGTATGACAAAGCGTTAAAATCAAATATACCAGAAATGAAAAAAGCAGCTAAGAGTTTATATAAACATATAAATGGTATTCTTATGCATTTAAAAACAGGATTAACCAATGCTAAAATTGAAGGCATGAATTCAAAACTTAGAACTTTTACCAAAAGAGCTTATGGTTTTAAGTCTTTTAAATATTTATCCATTACTATTTTTTTGGCTTTAGGTAAATTGCCTTTTTCCTAATTACCCACTCTTTTCGTGGGAGAACCATCTATTATATGATATAATAGTAATATAAGGAAATTTAACCTTTAGTTTATTTTTCAATTTCTAATATATGATATAATTAAAAATGAGATAAATTTAAAATAATTACAATTGAGGAGGGATAAAAATGGATAATATTCTAAATATTACGGATTCAATTTATTATGTTGGCTTAAATGATAGAGATACTCATTTATTTGAAAATATGTGGCCATTACCAAAAGGAGTTACTTATAATTCTTATCTTATCAAAGATGAAAAAAATGTTTTGTTTGATACCGTAAAAGCAACAAAAACACATTTATTCATCGAAAAAATAAATAATATTTTAGATGGAAAAAAACTAGATTATCTCGTAATTAATCATATGGAGCCTGATCATTCTGGTTCAATTTCTGATATTTTAAGGGCATATCCTGATATTAAAATCATTGGAAACAAAAAAACTTTTGAATTCCTAAAAGCTTTATATGGAATTGAATCTAACTTATATGAAATTAAAGATGGCGATGAAATTGATTTAGGTAAACATAAATTGAAATTTTATTTAACTCCCATGGTACATTGGCCAGAAACTATGATGACATTTGAAGAAACAGAAAAGATTTTATTTGCAGGTGATGCTTTTGGAGGTTTTGGAACTTTAGATGGTGGTGTTTTTGATGATGAGGTTGATATAGAGTATTATGAAAATGAGATAAGAAGATATTATTCAAATATTGTAGGAAAGTTTGGGCCTATGGTTCAAAGAGCTATGAAAAAACTTTCTGGTTTAGATATAAAAATAATTGCTTCTACTCATGGCCCAGTTTGGCGAACTAATCCAGGAAGAATTATTTCATTATATGATAAATGGAGCAAATATGAAACTGAAGAAGGTGTAGTGATTGCATATGGTTCTATGTATGGTAACACTGAAAAAATGGCAGATTATATAGCTAGATGTTTATCTGATGAAGGTATTAAAAATATAAGAGTAATGAATTCTTCAGAAGTTCATGAGTCATTTATAATCAATGAAATTTGGAGATTTAAGGGTGTTTTATTTGGAACAAATACTTATAATAATGGGATTTTCCCAAGAATGGAAAACTTATTAATTAATTTAGAACATAAGGGCATTAAAAATAGGGTATTTGGAGTGTTTGGTACATACGGTTGGAGTGGTGGTGGAGTAAAAGGTATAGTTGAATATATAAAGAAAAACAAATGGGAAATGGTATGCGATCCTGTCGAAGTACAATTCTCTGCACATGAGGAACATTATGAAAAATTGAGAAATCTAGCCAAAGAAATGGCAAAACGAGTAAAAGAATAAGTTAAATTTCAACATTATATTAAAATTAGTAGATAAAAAAGAGCAATCCAATTATGGAATGCTCTTTTTTATGATTTAAGGGAGAGATTTTTGTTAATTCTTTAAAACTTTGCACAATTCTGGAACTATATCAATTGAAGTAGATGAACCTTCAGAATATATTTTTTTCATAGAAGGATTATCAATTTGAACCATTATTTCACCGAATTCTGTATCTATAAATGATTCAACTGTATTTCCCAAATATACATTTATTTTTACTCTCCCTTTTATTAAACCATCATTATCTTTCAAAATTAGAGATTCTGGTCTTGCCATTAATATCGCTTTTTCTCCAACAGAAACATTTTTTTCATATTTAGGAATTTCTAAAATTTTATTTTTAAATTTTACTATACACTTTTCTCTTTCTATATTTTCAATTTTTACTTCAAAAAAAGCAACTTTTCCAACAAAACCTGCAACAAATTTGGAATTAGGGTTTTCATATATTTCATTAGGTGTTCCTATTTGAATTATTTTACCTTCTTTCATAACAATTATTTTATCTGATAAACTCATAGCTTCAACTCTATCATGTGTAACATATATTGCCGTAATTCCAAGTTTTTTTTGAATTTTTCTAATTTCTATTCTCATTTGTTCTCTTAGTAAAGCATCAAGATTCGATAATGGTTCATCTAAAAGTAATATTGATGGTTCAACTATAATTGAACGCGCTAGAGCAACTCTTTGTTGTTGACCTCCTGATAACTTAGACGGCGCCCTATTTGCAAGTTCTTTTAACCCAACCATTTCCAATGTATCTATTACTTTCTTTTTTATTTCTTCTTTATTCATTTTTTTTAGTTTTAATCCATAGGCCACATTATCAAAAACTGTCATATGTGGAAAAAGCCCATAACTTTGAAAAACAGTTGCAGTATCTCTTTTGTTTGGGGGCAAAAAAGTTATATCCTCATTTCCTATATATATTTTCCCATTTGTTGGAAGCTCAAAACCTGCAACCATTCTTAATGTTGTTGTTTTTCCACATCCAGATGGTCCTAACAATGTAACCAATTCTCCTGGTTTTATTTCAAATGAAGAATTATTTACCGCTATTACTTTTGTATTATATTTTTTATCATAAAATATTTTAGTAACTTTTTCTAATTTTAGGGATACTTGTTTTTTAGTCATTGTTTCACCTCTCATTGAGAAACTGTTTTTTCCAGCGCTTCACTCTCTTTAACCAATAATCTCATAATTCCAAAAGCTGCTAATACTATTATTATTAAAGTAGTAGCCAATACGCTTGCCAGACCAAATCTTAAATTTTCTGAGAAATTATAAATCAAAACAGTAATATGATACCATTTTGCTGAAATCAGGAAAATAACAGCACTTACAGCTGTCATAGATCTTACAAAAGTATACGATAAACTAGATATAAATGCTGGTCTTAATAATGGTAATACTATAGTTTTGAAAACTGTAGGAACATCTGCACCCAAATCCTGTGCTGCTTCTTCTATTGATGGATCAATTTGTCTTAACGCTGCAATTCCTCCTTCAACTCCCACAGGAAGTTCTCTTATAATATAATTTATCACTATAATAGCACCAGTTCCAACCAAAATTATAGGTGGTTTATTAAAAGCTAAAATATAACTAATACCTATTAATGTTCCTGGAATTGCAAATGGTGCCATTATTAAAATTTCAAATATTCTTTTCCCAATAAATTTTTTTCTTACTAAAATTAATGCTGTCATCATTGCTATAATACCAGCAAACGGGGTTGCTATTGAAGCTAAAGTAACCGTATCTGTTATTGCATCTTTTCCTCTTTGTAATGCTTCTTTTATATTTTCTAATGTAAAAGTATAATCTATACCCCAATTTTTCACAAAACAGCCTGCTACTATTGTTCCATATAAAGAAATCAAAAATATTATTATAAATATAATCAAACTTATCAGTATTATTTTTACCGGTTTTGATACCAATTCAGTAATTCTTGGTGATGGTTTTCCAGTTACGGTAACAAATGATTTTTTTGATACCCAAAATCGTTGAACTAAAAAAGCTGTAATTGTGGGTAAAAGTAACAATATAGACAATGCTGCTCCATTCCCTAATCTGTTCATACCAGTGACTTCTAAATATGCCTCAACTGATAATACCCTATAATTCCCTGATAAAATTAAAGGATTGGCAAAGTCAGCCAAAGAATTAGTAAATACTAATAGCCATGCACTTAAAATTCCTGGCATTGATAAAGGAAAAGTTATAGTTAAAAATGTTTTTAATTTAGAAGCATTTAAATCTAAAGAAGCATCTTCAAGAGTTGAATCTATTGAGTGCAAAATCCCTACCATTGTTAAATAAGCAATTGGAAACATTCCCATTGTTTGAACCAGAGTTAATCCTAATAAACCATATATACTAAAATTCTGAAGATGTAAAATTTTTTTAGTTATCAAGCCATTATTTCCAAATAATAATAAAATAGATAAAGTTAAAGAAAAAGGTGGTGAAATCACTGGTAACGTTGCCATAGTATTGAAAAACTTTTTTCCTTTTATTGTTGTTCTTGTTAATACAAACGCAAATAAAAATCCTATTAATGTTGAAAGTGTTGCTGTAGATATACCAAGTTTAATACTTCCCCAAAAGGCTTTTAAATACTGATTTGTAGTTAATATTTTTTTCCATATTTCAAGTGAGAATTCACCATTTTTTATAAAAGTTAATCTAAAAGCCTCAAATAATGGATAAGCTGTAAATACAGCAACTATTATAAAAATAGCAAGTATAATAAAATTCATTATTGGATCTCTTGAAAAGTTTATTATTCCATAAATTAAGATAAAAATTATTATTATTGAAAACATAAATATATTAGCTAAACTATAAAATTTTAAATATTTATCAATTTCAAAAAATAATATTCCTATTCCCAAAACATCATAATCATTACTTAGAATAGGTGAAAATATTATTCTATATTTAGAATTATTATATTCATAATCTTTTTTAGTAATATAAAATTCGCTATACTCGGCACTTTCTATACCTTTTTTAAATTCATCAGTTTCTATCAAATTTTTATAAAAATTATAAATATTTTTATCTATATAATATTCTGTACTTTCAAAAAAATCTGGAAGTCCATCTATATATATAATTTTCAATGTTTCATTTTCTTTTTCATACTTTTCAATCCAAGAGTTATAATCTTTTTCATCTTCACTTATAGACTTTGATATAATGTGCCCTGTTTTTAAAAGAGTATCATTTAACATTTTATTATAAGACGATTTTATATTAGAAAATATCCAAAAATCTATTACAGATATTAGCAATAGCAAAATTATAAAATATAAAATCTTTTTATAAGTAAACATATATTTCAACTCCTATATGAGTTTTAAATTAGGCGGCTAATGCCGCCTAAGGTATTATATTACTTTGCTCCAATTTCTTTATTCCATCTTTCTACTAATCTTTCTCTATTTGCTGCATCCCAGACGAAATTCTGATTTACTATTCTTAGTTCTTCAATATTTAATGGTGCTTTATCTTTTGGAGCTAATTTTGAAACAGGTAATACAAACCACTCTGATATCATTTCTTGAGCTTCTTTTTTTAACATCCAATTGTATAATTTTTTTGCTGTAACTGGATTTGGTCCGTTTTTTATTAAAGACATTGAAGCTAATTCAAAACCTGTCCCCTCCATTGGAACGGTAACTTTTAATGGAGCTCCATTAGCAATTAATTTAAATAAATCATGAGCATAACCAATAGCAAAAGGTATTTCCCCAATTGCTGCTTGTTTTCCACCAGCAGAACCAGATTTGGTATATTGGTCTATGCTATCATCTAATTGATGTAAAAACATAAAAGTTAATTCTTCATCTTCGTGGAACATATGTAAAATTGTAGTTATAACATTATAAGCTGTTCCAGATGTATTTGGATTTGCTACTCTAACCAGTCCTTTATATTTAGAATCAATAATGTCAAACCAGCCTTTTGGAGCTTCTAATCCTAATTCTTTTGCCCTTTCAGTATTTGTTGCAAATGCTAATACACCTATGTATAGCCCAATCCAATAATTTTCTGGATCTCTAAATTGTGCAGGAGTATATTGTGCCAGAGGTGACTTATACGGTGTGGTTAAACCCTTTTGCTTTGCTTCAACATGCCCTAAACCTACGCCACCAACCCAAATTGAAGCCTGTGGATTTTCCCTTTCTGCTTCAAGCCTTGCAACTGTTTCTCCGGTTGAAAGTCTAACCCATTCAACTTTAATACCTGTTTCTTCTTCAAATTTATCAAATAATTCTTTAGCAAGTGGTTCTTCTAATGTTGTATATGCTTTTACAACATCACCAGCTGAAAAAATCATGACACTTAATACTAAAACAATAACCAAACCAAATAACTTCTTCATTTTTACACCCCCATATTAAAGATATTAATTTTTATTCATCTCCTATTATCCAGGAAGCTATATTACTAAAATAAAGATTAATGTTTTCACCTATCTGCGGTATTTTATTTTCAATTGGATTAAACAGAACACAACTTACTATTTTATTTTTTCCAGTTATAATTTCATATTCAACATATGAGCCAAGATAAGTTACTTTTTTTACAACACCGGAAATAGAATTTTCTTTTTTCTCATAACTTAATGATTCTGGTCTTAATACTATTAAAACCTTTTCATTTTCTTTCAATTCGTTACTTCCTGTACAATAGAATTCTTTTCCTATTTCTTTACTATAAACATGATATACATCTTTTTCTTTTTTAATTATTTTTCCTTTAATAAAATTAACTTTACCTATAAAATCAGCAACAAATTTATTCATTGGTCTGGAATATATTTCAAAAGGTGTTCCTACTTGCATTATTTTTCCTTTATTCATAACAACTATTACATCTGATATACTCATTGCTTCTATCTGATCATGAGTAACATAAACACTTGTTATTTTTAATGCTTTTTGTATTTTTCTGATTTCAGATCTCATGGATTCTCTAAGTTTAGCATCTAAATTTGATAATGGCTCATCAAATAATAAAACTTTCGGTTCCATCACAAGACTTCTTGCAAGTGCAACACGTTGTTGTTGTCCACCAGATATTTGATCTGGACGTCTATTTTCCATACCTTCGAGACCTATTAATTGTATTATTCTTTTCGTTTTTTCTTCTATTTCATTTTTAGATAATTTTTTTAATTTTAACCCAAATTCTATATTTTCTTTAATTGTCATATGAGGAAATAAAGCATAACTTTGAAACATCATGGAAACATCTCTTTTATTGGGAGGAATATTAGTAATATCTTTTTCATCAAGAAATATCTTTCCATTTGTTGGAGTTTCAAACCCAGCTATCATTCTTAATGTAGTAGTTTTACCACATCCAGAAGGTCCAAGAAAGGTTACAAATTGTCCTTTATCTATTTTAAGAGAAAAATTATTAACAGCTATTGTTTCACTCTCTTTACTTTTAAAAATTTTATATATATTTTTTAATTCCAGACTCATATTTGACACCTACCTATTCAGACGCAAAATCGTTATTTACTATAGAAATTTTATTCTTTAAAAGGACTTTCATTAATAGCATAAATGATAAGATAATAAGTATTAACACAACTGAAAAAGCACAAGCTTCAGACAGCCTTCCTGAATCTGTTTGACTTAATATTTGAACTGTCATTAAATTCCAATCTGCGGATACCAGAAATATTGCAGCACTAATTGCTGTCATTGCCCTTACAAAAGAATAAACAAGTGCAGAAAAAAATGCGGGAACAATCAATGGCAATGTTATTTTAGAAAAAACCACTTTATCATTTGCACCAAGTGTATATGCTGCTTCTTCAATTGCAGGATCTATCTGATTTAACAGCGAAACTCCAGTTTGAATTCCCACAGGAATATACCTAAATATAAAATTTAATACTAATATAGCAAATGTTCCTGTTAACAATAATGGCTTTGAATTAAATGCAAGTATATATCCTATACCAACAACTGTACCAGGAACTGCAAAATTAAGTAATGATACAAATTCCAGTGTTTTTTTCCCTGGAAAAGTTTTTCTGACAATCAAAAATGCTATAATCATACCTAAAACTGCTGATATAGGTGTAGAAGTTAAAGCTATTGTTAACGTATCTTTTATCGCTTCTTTTCCGACATCAAATACATACTTAAAATTTTCCAGTGTAAATTCATTATTCATTCCCCAAATCTTTGTAAATGCACCCCAAAAAATAGTAACATATATTAACAAAATAAATAATGAAATAATTAAGCACAACGCAAACAAAAACCATTTTGCAAATTTATTAACACTTTTTAATTGCGATGTCGTTGGTTTGCCGGTAATTGTTATATATTTCTTTTTTCCTATCCAATATTTTTGCAAAATGAAGGCTATTAATGATGGTAACAATAACCATACAGCTAATGCTGCGCCACTACTCAAATCGAACATTCCTGTTATTTGTAGATAAGCCTGTACTGATAAAACCGGGAATCTCGAACCAGCTAATATTAAAGGGTTTCCAAAATCCGCCAGTGATTCTATAAATAAAATTAGCATTGTACTTGCAATACCTGGAACAGATAAGGGCAAAATTATTTTTGTAAAAACCTGCCATCTGGAAGCTTTTAAATTAAATGCCGCATCTTCCAGAGTTGGTGAAATTGTAGATATAACCCCATCGAGTGTTATAAAAGCTACAGGAAAGAAAGTTACTATTTGAGCTATCATTAATCCCCAAATTCCATAAACAGGAAATGTTCTTATACCAAAAATTTTTGCTGTTATAATACCGTTAAAACCAAACAACATTATTATAGCCATAGCACCTATAAACGGGGGAAACACCATAGGAATAACCGCTATAGTTTTAAAAAATTTCTTTAATGGTATATCAGCTCTATTTACAGTATAAGCATAGAGAAAACCTATTAAGGTTCCAATGACAGCAGTTAATGTTGCTATTAAAATGCTGTTTTTAAATCCCTGTTTCATATAATCATTAGAAAAAATAGAATTGTATATTTCCAATGAGAATTTTCCATCTTCATTGGTAAAACTGACTATAAAAACCTTAAATAATGGAAAAATTATAAATATAAATAACAAAATGAATATCAAGACAATTAAAATTAACAAAGATGGATTATTTAGCATACTTTTTATTTTATTATAAAATTCCTTATTTCTTATTTTCATAAATCCATCCCTCCAAAAAAAAGGGGGAGTCCCCCTTTATTATTTAACTGGTAAAACTTCTTTTATCCATCTTTCGACAATTCTTTTCTTGTTTTGTGCTGCCCAAATTTCATCAACAGTAATTAATTTTATTGTTGATAATGGCTGTAATGTACCAAAATTAACATCAGACCTTACAGGATAGAAAAATGTTTTTTCATCAACAATTGTTTGTTGGCCTTTTTTCGATAATAACCAATCGACTAAAACTTTTGCTTCATATTTATGTTTTGCACCTTTTACAATAGATACACATGCTGCTTCATAAGGAACACCTTCTTTTGGAAATACTACCTCAATTGGATATCCCTGTTCTTTAAACTGGAAAAATGCTGGAGTGAATTGAATTCCCAATCCCGCCTGTCCTACACCTACTGACTTTGAAGGTCCTGTTCCACTTTGCGTATAAGATTGAACATTTTTAGCTAGTTTTTTTAAATAATCTATCATTCCATCTTCACCATAAATCGATATTAGTCCAGTAATAAATGCATAAGCTGTACCAGAAGTTTGAGGACTTGGATATTGAATCATATTTCTATATTCAGTTTTTAATAAATCCATCCAGCTCTTTGGGAGGTCTGCTTTTATCTGCTCTAAAACTTTTAAATTAACTCCTATACCCAGTGGGTTCATATAAAAAGCATGATAATAACCTTCCACATCATAAAAATTAGGAGTAATACCATATACACTTGTAGTTTTATATGAAGTAGTCAATCCTCTTTCTTTTGCAATAATATGATTTGGCATTGGAGCTCCAAACCACACATCAGCCTGCGGATTCTCTTTTTCAGCTTCAAGTCTTGCTAATGCTGGTCCAGAAGAAAGGAAAATATACTTTACCTCTATACCAGTCTGCTTTGAAAATGCATTTAAAATTTTTCTTGCATTTGCTTCGTCAACACTGCTATAAATAATTAATTCGGAAAATGATAATACAAATAGAGACAAAATCAACATAAACAATATGCTTTTTTTCATTTCAATTCCCCCCTTAAATTTTTATACAATAATATAATAATAAAAAAATGCTTTAATATACGCTCAAAAATGTATTAAAAATGTAACTATATTAAAATAAATTCTTTAGGAAAGTTAATATATTTCCTTTCATCATATATAGGAAAGTATTTAAGTAGTAGATTGTGAAGTAATCATTATTTAAGACATTAATTTGAAGAAATCCTTTATTATTATTATTTAGAATCTTTATTTTAAATAGAGGTATATTATTATCCTCTAAAATTTTACCGATTATTTTAGCAGAAACTACTTTTTCTGAGGTAGTTAAAATTTTATACAATTTATTTTTATTTTTATAATCTTCAATATATACTCCCTTTTCATGATTAAAAGCTATTACTTTATTATTTTCATTTACAACTTCATTTGCCAGGTTAATTGGTAAAAATAATTCCTCCTTAATCCTTTCTTTGATATACTGTAAATCTTCATTGTTTTCAGTTCCATATATCATATCATTTATTTTTATATTTTTTTCAATTTCAAAATATTTTATACTTCCATCTAAAAAATAAATTTTCCCAAAAATACCCTTGTAGTTTTCTTCTTCTGTTGAAGGAGATATATAATTATAAACTGGTAATTTATTAATTCTTTCCCATATATCGAAAATAAAATCGGGATCTTTTATCTCATAGAAAGATAAATATTTCATTGAAACTATCATTTTTATTGGAGTTGACGAATTATATCTTCTTATCATTTCATTTTTATCATTTATGAAAAACACTTTATTAAAATCTTTATTTAAGATATATGATTCAAAATATATTATTATTATCACCAAAAACAAAAAAATAAATATATATCTCTTTATCTTTTTATCATCCATTTTCCATCCACTCCATTGAAAATTTTAAAGTTACTATAGTTCCATCGTTTCCTTCAATCGTTATATCTCCATTATGTTTTTTCATTATTTCTTTTGTTATACACAATCCAAGTCCATAACTTGTTTTTCCTCTTTTTGAAAAAAAAGGATTAAAAATATTTTCTAAATTTTCTTTTTTTATGCCAATACCATTATCTTTCAAAACAACATAATAGTCTTCATTTATTAAAAAGGATTCTATCGTTATCTTAGAACATTTACTATGTTTTATTGAATTATCAAGAATATTTAAAATTACTTCTTTTATCTTTTCATAATCAAATAATAGAATTCTATTTTCGATATTATTTTCAACTATTATAGAAAATTTCTTTAACCTTGGATTTAATATACCTACGCATTCATCAATAACCTTTTTTATATTATGTTTTTTAAAATTAAATTCAAAATCATTTTTATTCATTTTAGATATGTAAAGTAATTCCTCAACCAACTTTAATAATCTATTGCCTTCTTTTGTAATATAATTTATAGAAATATTTTTATCTTTTTCATCTTTTAATCTTAAAAGAAGATTTGCATGACCTAATATTGAAGTTATAGGTGTTTTTAATTCATGAGTTATATTATCTATAAAAACTTTTTGTTTCTCTTTTTCTTCTTTTAATGACTTTATATAATGTTCCAATTTTTCAATCATAATATTAAATGATTTTACAAGAGAATTTATTTCATCATTACTTTTAATAGATATACGTTCATTAAAATTTCCATTTGCTATTTTCTCAGTTTCTTCCTGTAATTTTCTTATTGGTGTTGTAATTGAATTAGAAAAAAAGAAATTCAAAATAACAACAGCAAGTATCGAAAGTAGGCTAATTATAATTAAAGTAATTTTTATATTGTCTATTAATCCAAATTCTAACTCCATTGGATAAATAAACCTTATAACTCCAATAACTTCGTTTTCAAAAAATATTGGACTTGAAAAAAACAAAGTAATTTCATTTCCATCCTTTTTTAATATATAATTTTTCATACTATTAGCAGCATAATGAACATCCTGATATACATATAATTTTTTTGTAATTACACTATCAGCAAGCAAATTTTTTCTATTATCATATATTTCGATATGGAAATGATATTTTCTAAATAAATAGTTGGCAATAAATGGCGAAAGTTCATTTAATTTAGTATAAACATTTTCATTCCTATATTTTTTTAATGTATTTATAATATATATCTGACTTTCCTGACTATACTCTGTCATCCTATTTATAACATTTGATATAATATTTTTTTGAAATGTATTTAATGTTATAAAAAAAATTACTATTAAAATAATAATAGTGGAAGATATATTTAAAAATAATATTTCATTTTTTATGCTATTTTTCATCATCCACCTCTAATTTATATCCAACGCCATAAATTGATTTTATATATTTATTATATTTTCCCATCTTTTTTCTTAATCTTTGAATTGCCATGTCAACAGCTCTCGTATCAACATCACTTTCGTATCCCCAAACTCTTTCTAGCAAAAAATCTCTTGATAAAACCTGATTATAGTTACTCATAAATAAATTCATCAATTCAAATTCATTTTTTGTTAAATATATTTTTTCTTTATTTATATAAAAATCACGGGACTTATTTTTTATTTCTAATTTCCCTATAGAAAATCCACTTGGTTCTATTTCTGCTTTTTTTATCCTTTTTAAAATATTTCTAATCCTCAAAATCAATTCTTTGCTATCAAACGGTTTTGTAATATAATCATCTGCCCCTAATTCTAATCCTAATAACTTATCATTTTGATTATTTTTAGCAGTTAATATTATTATAGGAATTTTATAATTGGTAAATTGCATTTGTTTCAACAATTCAAAACCATCATAATCTGGAAGCATTAAATCCAAAACAACAAGATCTGGATACTCTTTTTTAAATAAAAGCAAACCTTTATCTCCATTTTCTGCAGTTATAACTTCAAAATTTTCAAGAATTAAGTTCATTTTTATAAGATCTAAAATACTTTTTTCATCTTCAATTATCAATATTTTCATAAAATCCCCCTCGTATAATTAGTATAGAATAATTATATTATTGTTATTGATTATTATTATTATTTATATGCTCTTTGAAAAGTAAATATATTTTATTTATATTGATTTATGTGTTTTTAGTTATATGTTTTATATTAGTAGTTTTCTATTGAGCATCTTTTTCAGTATTTATTTTTTGCTTGTTTTTAAGTTTTACCTCTGGTAAAATAGTTTTAGATAACATCCCCCTGAGACTTGTTCTCTTAAAAAAGATTTCTAAACTAGAGTATAGTTTTTCACTTGCCGGAAAATGTCGTTTCCTCGATTTATGTTTCGCGAGGTTGTGAGACTATACTCAACT
>NZ_FQUI01000053.1 GCF_900129175.1 Marinitoga hydrogenitolerans DSM 16785 | reverse complement strand
ATATATGTTTCATATTGAAATAAATTTAAATGTCTCCATGTCTTTTTGACTGTATCGTAGGCTCCATATCTCTTCCCGTTTATTTCAAATTTCGCTCCTCTTTTGAAATTTACATATATGTTTACTTTATTCCCATCTTGTTCTATTTTTTCTATTCTCCATGGTTCATTTATATTTAGTATTTTTTCAAAAAATCTTGGCAATTCATTTATCATTTTGGTCCTCCTCCTTTTTTCTTTCATTCCTATAATATCATATTTTTTCTTTTTTTACCCACTGTTTTTAGAAGAGAACCAGAAGAAATGTATTCTAAATATTATGAAGATTTCTTAAATAAAATAAAAACAACTTTTTTGCTTCCACATTATAAAAAAAATGATAAATATATATGTTTCTATTATACATTTAATGAAAATGGCGAAAAAAATTTTGAGGATAATATAGATTATTATGAATGGATAGATAATTTAATATCTATAAAAGAAGGAACAGCTTTGATAAATGGAAACAACAAAACAAATTTTGAAGGCACGCTTCATTCAGAAGAATTTATAAATGAGAAAATAGTAATAAATAATGAAATAAAAAATGTTTATTGGGTTGGATATTTAGAAATTTCCGAAAATAACGAAGTAGTTAATAATATAAAACAATACCTTCAAGAAAAACACGAAATATATATTGGTGGAAATATTACTTCAGGATATGGTAAAGTAGAAATAATAATATTTGAGAAGGTTGAAAGTAAAACACCTTTTGATGAAGATTTGAATAAAAATAAAAAAAATTATTGGTTTCCTATTTTATTATCAACAAATCAAAAAGAGAATAAAGAAAAATTTGAAATTATAGGAAATATATTAAATTATTATGGAAGACGTTTTGAAAAAGATAATTCCGGAGGTAAATATGGTTATGGCCAAAAACGAGGGGAACCAATAATATTTATCGAACCGGGTAATTATATAAAAAATTTAGACAATTATTTTATAAATCCTAATGGTTTTATTGTAATTGGAGATGAGAAGAAATGAATAATATAAGATTAAATTATAAAATATTAATAAAAACAGAATCACCTTTACACATAAATGATGGAGGAGTTCATATTGATATTATTGATAGTACAGTAATAAAAGATAGTGTTGGATATCCTATGATACCGGGTACAACATTGAAAGGTAGTATTAGAGATTTTTTTCATCAAAAATTTGATTTACCCAATAAAAAATATTTTGAATTAAAATTATTTGGTAATTTTAAAAAATTAGAAAAGCAAAATAAAGAATTAAATGCAAAAAAGGGGGATTTTTTATACGATTTTCTAAAAATGGGAAGTTTGAAATTCAATGATGCTAAATTATTATTTTTCCCTATAAATGTATATGGAGATATAGTATATATAACTTCACCACAAATATTAAAAAATATAAATATAAATTTTATTTTTTCAGAACAAAACGAAAATTTCAATATAGAGTGGATATTAAAAAATAAAAATTTTGATTTAATGTATATTGATAAATATAAAATTGAAGGAGAAATAAAAGATAACACAAAAAAATATTTAGAAACACTTAAAAAATATTTTGAAGGATCGAATATTATAGATATTAATTATAGCAATATTCTTGTTGTATCTGATTATTTAATGAAGTATTTAGTAGATAAAAATTATTATTATAGAACAGGTATTGTTGTTGATTATGAAACAGGTGTCGCAAAAGAAAATTTATTGTACAACTTACAACTTGTGCCAGAAGATACCATTTTTATAACAAATATAAATTATATATGGGACTATGGGGAATTACTGCAGTCATACAAAAATCTTATGAAAGACAAAATGGAAAAGATCCAAATGAGTGTTGTTCTGGAAAATTTATTTGAAGGTTATTCCAAATATATATTGTTAACAGGAATAGGGATGGGAACAACAAGAGGATTTGGAAGAATAAAATTTGAATATAAAGGTGGTGTTGAAAATGGAAATAATTGATATGGATATCACGATATATGGATATGCAAAACAAATAAAACAAATATATGATAATTTTAAGAGTGATTTTAAAAAACTATTTGGAGAAAATGAAAAGCTACCAAATAATGAATATGAAACAATGAATCAAAAATTATTGGAAATATTAGTGAATCAGGGTATTGTAGAAATGTTTGTGTTTTTTAGAGCAAAAATAAATAATATTGATGAAAGAAAAGAAAAGGATAAAATAAATAAAAATACATTGACAAAAATAGAACGAAAGTTATATGAATTTGTGTTTGAATTAATGATTAATGATGATGGACCTGAAAATTTTGAAGATAAAATAGAAGAAATACAAGAATTTATTTCTGAAGTAACTAAAAATATATACTTAAAAGATAACCTAAAAAAATTGCTCATATATCTTAGATATATGTTAAAGTAGGTGATTTGATGATTTTAAGAAAATATAAAACTGTAAAATATAAAGTAACTACATTAACGCCATTAAGAACAGGAAATGATGCAAAAAATATGGATAAAATTAGAGAATCTGGAATATTGGGGTCAATGAGGTGGAATGCAAGAAAATTATCGAAAATATTTAATGGTTTTATGGATAAAGATAAAGAAGATAGCATATTTGGCTCTACAACTAAAGCAAAAGATTTTATATTAAATATAGAATATGATAAAAGTATGGTAAAAGAAATAAATTTAAAAAAAGCCGAAATTAGGAATAATAAGCTTAATAAAAATGGAAAACCAATTTCAGCATGGTTTTTCAGGGAAGAATATATGGGAATATTTTATTTGAATTTTAAAATATTTTCAAATGATATAGAACCATTTTTTGATGAATTATTTTACTTTATTTCCAATTACTCAGCATTAGGAGCAATGATTTCTTTTGGTAGTGGTGTAGTAGATATTAAAAAAATAGAGATATATGAAGGAAAAGAAATAGAAAAGGATATAAGTTCTAAAAAGGCATATATTTTTAACAAAAACAACAATTATATATATAATGGTTATTATTATCGGGAAATAAAAATGAATAATTTAAATAGAATAAAAAATAAAATATCAAATACTGGAAATGAATATATACTAGGATTTCTTAGGGATAATGAAATTAAATTTTCAAAAATTCCACTTATTGTAAGGCATATATTAAGATATAAAACAGGTATTCCTAAAGGACGTGGAAATGATTTATTTGGAATTGTAAAAGGAAGTAATAAAAAAGGATCTAAATTAAATATTTCTCTTGATTATAATAATAAGTTTAGAATTTTTGGGTACATCGGTAATGATTACTATAAAGACATTAATAAAATTAATATAAAATTAAATGAGATTTTTGGTTAGGAAGTGAGGTATGAATATTATGAAATACACATCCAATCATGAAAAATTAAATATAAGTGAAAAATTAGATGAAAATAAAATTTTTATAAACGGTAATAATTTTAATTTTATAGCATCTAATGTAAAATCAGAAAAATATGAATTTTTAAGAGATGAATTAAAAAATTTTTTATTAAAGAAGAAGGAAATATTAAATGATAAAGTGGAAATAATAATGTTAGAGTATGAATTAACCAAGCCACTTATTTCTTCAGAACTAGTATATATCGATTTAAGATACTGGAAAAACGGAATAATAGATGATAATCGATTCCCAAGAGATAAATATACAGGACTATTTTATTATCCAGCATCTTCATTAAAAGGTATGCTACGAGATGCTGCAGAATATGATGAATTTTATAAAAGAATAGAAAATAAATATGTTGAAAGTAAAAATGAATATAAAGAGATTTATAATTACCTATTTGGTGAAATAAAAAATGATGATGATGGAAATGCTGGAAATTTAAGAGTTTATCCTATTTTTTTTAAACGAACAAAAATTGAACATTTTACTCCACTAGATGAGAATAGAACACCTAAATTACCACTTTCCGTAGAAGCAATACCAGAAAAAGAAAAATTTTATATATTTTTAGAAATATTGCTAAAAGATAAAAAATATGAATATAATGATATTATAAAAGAACTTATAGATTTTTTATTTACTGAAATAGGTATTGGATCTAAAAATAGGTTAGGATATGGTAGGGCAAAAAAAATAGGTGAAGTTAGTGATGCTTATAAAGGGAAATATGAAAATATAAATTTTAAATTAGGAATGGAAGATAAAAAATATGGATTAAAAGAAATAAAAGTAGAATTCATATCTCTTGACAATATACATATCTCCTCAGGAGAATATAAAATGGAGTATATAGATGATTTTGTTATAAAAGATAAACACGGAATTCCATTTATTCCCTCAACTTCGTTTAAAGGTGCATTAAGAAACGCTTTTGTAAATTTAGATTTTAAAAATATAAAAGAAATTTTTGGTAATGAGCACGATAATGATAACATTAAAAAGGGAACAGTTTATTTTAATGATTTAAAAATAAAATATTTTCCAGTCTCAATAACTGAATATGAAGTTTTTTATTATTTAAATAATAAAAAAAGAGATGAATATAGAGTGGAATTCAATTCTTCTATTAAAATAACTTCTAAAGTTATATACATAAAAAAATCGAATAAAAAAATAGATTTTAATGAAAATATAAAAATAAATGGAGTTACTATAAAAACTAAAAAAATAGATAAAGATAAATATTTAGTCTCTCCACAAGATTATTATTATCTTATAAATAATAATATGGTAATAAAACATTCTAACAAAATAGATAAGGATTCAGGAACAGCATCGGGGAAAGATGGAAATATATTTATCTATGAATTAATTCCAAGAGGAACAATATTTGAAACTAGCATAATTATAGATAATGGCAAATTAAATATCGAAGAGGCCGAAATAGAAGAACTATTCAAAAAAGCATTTTTATATTTATCAACAGCAGGAATAGGCGGAAAAAAATCGAGAGGTTCTGGTAGAATAGTTCCATTGAGATTTTATTATAATAGCAAAGGAGAATAAATATGTTTTATAGTGTAGTTGTTGAATTGAAGCCTCTAGAAACATCAATTATTCCAGAGTATCCAGGAAAAAAAATTCATGGTTTGTTTTATTCGTTGATAAATGCTTCCAATAAAAAATTATCAAAACTATTGCATGAAACAAAAATAAAAAAGGCTTTTACAGTATCAACTTTTTTAGGAAAAAGAGTTGATAAACCTATAATAATAGAAAAAAATAAAAAATATTATATTCGTATAACTATACTAGATGAAAGTTTATTTAACTTTTTTGCTCTTGCTTTATATCAGAAAAAGATGAAAAAAGAAAAAGTGAAAATAGGTGAAATAGAGTTTGAGATTTTGAGAATATTATATGATAAGAAACATAGTAAATGGGCAGATATTTTTATAGAAGATGAAATTTTTAATAGACAAGTTGAGGAATCAAAGGTAAAACTAAGATTTTATACTCCAACATTATTTAAAGTTGGAGACAAACATCTTAGATATCCAGATCCAGAAAAAATATTTTCCGGTTTATTAGAAAAATTCAATTTATACGGTACTCATAAAATAAATTCAGAAATAAAAAATAAATTTAATAAAATAAGTATAACATATAAAAAAATATATCAAAAAAAGGTTTACATAAGAAACTTTTATCTTGAGGGTTTTATTGGTGAAACTGAATTTAAAGTTCCTGAAGAAGAAAAAGAATTGATGAAAATAGTAAATATATTATCAGAATTTGCATTTTATGCTGGAATTGGATATAAAACAACAATGGGAATGGGACAAGCAAAAAGAATAGATAATAATTAAATAAGTAGTGCGAACATTCAAATAATCCCTATATATTCTGAACGCACAGAATGTATAGGGATTTATTGCAATTAAAATATAAACTATAAAATTATAAAAAAGATATGAAAAAAAGAGGTGAATAGAGAGTGGGACGAAAGAGAAATAAAACATCTATTATGAGAATTAATTGGTGATACTATGAATTATAAAAAATTAGCGTTAGAAGCAGAAGAAAATTTTGAATTTGAAAAAGCTTTGGAATATTTTGAAAAAGCAGAAGATGAACTATCTGTAAAAGATAGTTCGTTAGTAAAATATGGAGAATTACTTTTTGAATTTCAAAATTATAAAAAAGCAAAAGAAATATTTGAGAAAATAGTTAATACAAAACCAGAAAAAGAATATTTATTAAAATTAGCACAAATATATGAAGAAATAAATGAAATACAAAAAGCGTTAGAAATATATAAAAATTTAGGTATAAAAGAAAAAATACAAGAACTTCAAGATAAAACGAATTTGTTTTCCCCATCTTCAAATTTAATAAGAAAATTTATGGAATTATTTTCGGGAAGAGAAGATGTATTTTCAATTCAATTTGAAAATGGATACAGGCCAATAAGGCGACCATTAAATTATAAAGATGTAAAAGAACATTTAAAAGGTGAAAAAACAATTGGAATATATCAATTAAAGAAAGATAATTCAATAAAATTTGCAGCATACGATATAGATATTAAAAAATCTTATCTACATGGTGATAACAGATACATTTATGAAGAAAATAGTAAAAAAGTAGCAAAAAAACTTATTACCGAACTTGAACAGGAAAATATCTACAGTTATATAGAATATACAGGAAATAGAGGATATCACATTTGGATATTCTTTGATATACCAGTACTTAGTTATAAAGTAAAAATAATAATGGAAAAAATATTAGATAAAATAGAATTAGAAGAAGGAATAGATATAGAAATATTTCCAAAGCAAACAGAGTTAAATGGAGGACTGGGAAATTTAATAAAAATTCCTCTTGGAATTCATAGAAAAGCAGGAAAAAAATGCTTATTTGTAGATGAGAATTTTGAAATTATATCAAATCAAACAAAATTTTTGTTTTCAATAAAAGAGAATACTAAAGAGCAAATTGAAAGATTATTCAAAGATTTTACCGACGAAAATTATGAAGTATATGAAGAAACACTTACATATAAACGTCAAAATAATAAAATAAAAAAATCAAATAAAATAAAAAAAGAAATTAGAAAACAAATAATAAAACAAACATCAAGCGAATTTGATACAATCATTAATGGTTGTAGTATTTTAAAACAAATAATAAATAAAATAGAAAAAGAAGCATATATATCAGAAGAGGAAGAGAATATACTAATTAAATCAACTATAAATTTAAAAAATGGAAAAAGGGAAATTTTAAATATTCTTAAAAAAACTATAAATTTTAATCTAAAAAGATTTGAAATGATTGAAAAACAAAGCAAAGGAGTTCCAATAACCTGTGAAGAAATAAGAAAAATAATATTAAACAAAAATTTATCGATAGATTTAAAAAATTGCACGTGCAAATTCCCAGGTAATTACAACACACCTTATGCAATAATAACAGATGTAGAAGAAATATTTATTTATAAAATAGATATAAACGATATTGCAAAAAAAATAGTGGAAAAAAATTCTGAAAAATTTGAAATAGAAAAAGAAATAAGAAATCTTAAAAATATGATAGCAAAAAAAATGGGTGAAAAAAAAGAATTGCGAGTTGAAATAGGAACAATAAAACGAAATGGTGATGATATTGAAATTATATTATAGGTGATAAAATGGTAATTTATATAACGGAACAGGGCGCAGTACTTTCGAAAAAACAGGGGCGATTAATAATATCAAAAAACAAAAATATTATATCAGAAATACCATTAAATAAAATAGAAAAAGTAAATTTAATGGGAAATATTTCTTTGACAACACCTATAATAAACTATTTTTTAGATAAAAAAATAGAAGTAATTTTTATGACACAAACTGGAAAATATCGAGGAAAATTATATACAGATGAATATAGAAATGTGTTGTTAAGATTAGAACAATACAAACGTTCTCAAGATGAAGAATTTAAATTAAAAATATCAAAATCTATTGTAATTGGCAAATTAAAAAATTCATATGATTTTTTATTAAGCAGAAGCAAATACCTTCCAAAAGGTGGATTGAGTAAAGAATTAGCTGCAATAAGGAAAACAATTGAGAAAGTAGAAAAAGGAAAAAACATTGATGAAGTGAGAGGTTTTGAAGGAATTGGAACAAAATATTATTTTCAAGGATATAAAAAGTTAATAAAAAATAAAGATTTTAAATTTGAAAAAAGGACACTTCATCCTCCTCGAGACCCGATTAGCGCAATGTTATCATTTGGTTATTATTTTCTATATAACGAAGTAATGGCAGCGATAAATATAGTGGGATTGGACCCATATTTTGGAAATCTTCATACAATAGATATTTCAAAAAAATCATTATTATTTGATTTAGTTGAAGAATTTAGAAATATAATAATAGATAATTTCGTTTTAAATTTAGTAAATAGAAATGAAATAACAATAAAAGATTTCAAGAAAAAGGAAAAAGAAATAATTCATTTTACAGATAATGGATTAAAAAAATTTATCTCAAAATATGAAACTGTGCTTTCACAAAAAATGAAATATCATTTAGATAATGAAATAAATTATATAAGAACAATATTTCAAAAGCAAGCAAGACATTATGCGAGAGTTGTCCTTGGAGATGAAAAAGAATATATACCTTTTTACAGGGTGGGGATATAATGTTTTATGTTGTTAGTTATGATATTACAAATGATAAAAGGAGAAGAAAAGTAGTAAAATATCTTGAAAGTTATGGAATAAGAGTTCAATATAGTGTTTTTGAAACAGAATTAAATCAAGACCAATTAAAATCGTTAATAAAAGGGTTAAAAAAGCAGATAAACAAAAATGAAGATACTATAAGAATATACCCTATTTCAAAAGAAAGCAGAAAATATATAGTTACTATTGGCATTGATAAAGGCAAATTTTATGATAAAGACTTTTTGATAATATAAAAAATGGGGGGATGAAAATGTATTTAAATCTTTATGAAATTAAAATACCATACAGAGTAAAAAGACTATATTATTTTAACAAAGAAAATGATCCAAAAGAATTTGCTAGAAATTTAAGTAGAGTAAATAATATTAGATTCAACGATTCAAAAGATTTAGTATGGTTGGAGATTCCAGATATAGATTTTAAAATTACACCACAACAAGCAGAAAAATATAAAATAGAAAAAAACGAAATAATAGGAGAAAAGGAAGATTCAGATCTTTTCGTAAAAACAATATATAGGTATATAAAAAAGAAATTTATAGACAACAATTTTTATTATAAAAGAGGAAATAATTATATTTCAATAAATGACAAATTTCCGTTAGATAGCAATACTAATGTAAATGCACATTTGACCTATAAAATTAAACTCTATAAAATTAACGAAAGATATTATATATCAGTACTTCCTAAATTTACATTTCTTTCAGATAAACCAGCTTTAGAATCTCCAATTAAAAGCACCTACCTATTTAACATAAAATCCGGAAAAACTTTTCCATATATATCTGGATTAAATGGAGTATTAAAAATAGATCTCGGCGAAAATGGAATAAAAGAAGTTTTATTTCCTGAAAATTACTATTTTAATTTCACTTCGAAAGAAGCTGAGAAATTTGGTTTTTCAAAGGAAATTCACAATATATATAAAGAAAAAATATTTTCAGGATATAAAAAAATTAAACAGAGTTTGTATTTTTTAGAAGACATCATAAATATCAATAATTACAACTTAACCATGGACAAAAAAATATATGTAAATATTGAATATGAATTTAAAAAAGGTATATCAAGAAATATAAAAGATGTTTTTAAATACTCATTTTATAAAAACGATCAGAAAATCAAAATAGCATTCTTTTTTAGTTCTAAGAAACAAATATATGAAATTCAACGTTCGTTAAAAATGCTATTTCAAAATAAAAATTCAATCTTTTATCAAACAATATATGAAATGGGTTTTTCAAAAGTAATATTTTTAAGAGAACCGAAAACAAATAGTTCTGCTTTTATGTATAATCCTGAAACATTTGAAATAAGCAACAAAGATTTTTTTGAAAATTTAGAAGGAAATATAATGGCTATAATAATACTTGATAAATTTTTAGGAAATATTGATTCTCTTATACAAAAGTTTCCTGAAAATTTAATTTTACAACCAATTTTAAAAGAAAAATTAGAAAAAATACAGCCTTATATAATAAAAAGCTATGTATATAAAATGGGAAACTTTATACCGGAATGCCAGCCATATGTTATAAGAAACTTAAAAGATAAAAATAAAACACTTTATATTGGTATAGATTTAAGTCATGATAATTATTTAAAAAAAAGCAATTTAGCAATATCAGCAGTTAATAATTTTGGGGATATTATATATTTAAATAAATATAAAAATTTAGAATTAAATGAAAAAATGAATCTTGATATAGTTGAAAAAGAATATATCCAAATATTGAATGAATACTATGAAAGAAATAAAAATTATCCTGAAAATATTATAGTATTGAGAGATGGGAGATATTTGGAAGATATAGAAATAATAAAAAATATTTTGAATATTGAAAACATAAAATATTCATTGATAGAAGTTAATAAAAGTGTAAATATCAATTCATGTGAAGATTTAAAAGAGTGGATAATAAAACTTTCCGATAATAATTTTATTTATTACCCTAAAACATATTTCAATCAAAAAGGCGTAGAAATAAAAATAATAGAAAACAATACAGATTATAATAATGAAAAAATATTAGAACAAGTATATTCATTAACAAGAGTAGTCCATCCGACGCCATATGTTAATTATAGATTGCCCTATCCGCTTCAGGTAGTAAATAAAGTAGCCTTAACAGAATTAGAATGGAAATTGTATATTCCGTATATGAAGTAACTAAAATTTAACAAAAACACACTTGACATATGTTATCATATATGATAACATAAAAAGGAGGAAAATCAATTGTGGCTTTGGGAAAATTATACAGTATATTTTTATGACGAAAAAAATGGAAAAAATTATATAGAGAAATTCATTGAAGAGTTATCAAAATTAGATGCTGGAAAAATGGCTGAAATTATGAATGTATTTTTTGATAGAATAGAAAACGGAATAGGAATACCTTATGATTTTATAAAAAATAAAACAATAAAAGAGTTAAAGGGAAATAATAAAATATATGAATATAGAAATAGATCATCAAAATTAAAAAAGCAAATAAGAATATATTTTTGTGTTGATGATTTTCAGAAACATATAATTATATTGCATGCTGCATTTAAAGAAAATAAAAAAAGTCAGCAAAATGATATAAAAGTAGCGGAAAGAAGAAAAAAAGATTATTTCAAAAATTCTGGAGGGGAATAAAATGAAAAGTTACAAAGATCTAAAAAAAGAATTGTTAAAAAAAGAAGGAATAAAAGAAATATATTATAAGAAAGAAAAACTCTTTCATTTCTTAAACTCGATAATACAATTAAGAAAAGAAAAAGGATATTCATTAAGAGACCTTGCAGAAAAAACAGGAATTAAATACTCAAATCTTTCAAGAATAGAAAATGGAAAACAAAATATAAGTTTTGAAACTATGTGGAATTTAACAAGTGCATTAGGTGGTGAATTGTTTATAACAGCTAAAGGTAAAAATGTTATAGAGTTATCTGATGAAAGTGTTGAAAAATTAAAAAAATTATCTAAGGAAAAAGAAATAGATAAATATATAGAAAAAATTATTGATTTAATTTGTTCAAATCAAGAACAAATTGAGAAAGTAAAAAATAATTTTGAAGTAACGTTTGATGAAGCAATAAAATTACTTTTAAATTCTGGAGTTAATACATGGGATAATATTTTTGAAAAAGAATTTGAAAATGTGGGTGATGAAGAATGGAAAATAATGGAAAGCGAACTGCTATTGAGCTAAATAAAGAAGAATTTAAACTTTTTTTTGAATTAATAAAAAATATTAATTTAAAAGATATATTTTTATCAAAAGAAAAAATAGAAATACATGAGAAAAGAAATAATGGTTCTTCTACAATAAAAATTGAATTGAAAATCAAAACAGGAAATATAAATTTAGAAAAAAGAAAAGCTTACATTGAATATACTATAAAATTAAGAGAGAAAAATAAGATAATATATAAGCAAGAAACAGAATATATTATTACACTTAATATAAAAAATATAGATAAAGTATCTGAAATTATAAAAAATAAAAAAATTTATACATTTTTTATAGAAAAACAATTAAATAAAATTGTTTGGCCATTTTTAAGAGTTGATTTTCATAATAACTTAGGACGAGTTGGAATTAGACCGGTGACTTTACCATTATTAAAATAAAGTAATTATATTATTTATGGTTCTAAATTATAAAAATATCTGAAGATATCTATTTGAAAGTTTTTTAATGAATAAGAAGCCTTATTAATAAAAAAGTAAGATTTAAGAAAAAATAATTTAATAATATTACAACTTTTAAAAATAGCTTAAATAAAGATTTTGATATCAAAAAACGCACGGAAAACATTAATGAAACATTACAACGTCTAAAACAGGCTTGACAAAAGAAAAAGAGAAGAGTATAATTATATTGAAAAAGATTCCGGACCTATGTTAAAAAATGCAAAATCGCGCAAATGCGCATGAATAAAGGAAAGTTAAAAAACAGGTCCGGAGGTTGATTATAAGCGGTTTTTAGAAGATTTTTTACAAAAAGCAAAGAAAAAATTGAAAATAAAAATAGGTCCGGAAAAACGGCCTCCAAAAGCAGCTAATAATAACTATTCTAGAGACCAAGCCTCGGAAAGAAACTACTCTCTGAAAGAGATAGAAACGTAAATGTATCAGCATACATTCCTTCTTCGTTATCAAAGTACTCGGAAAGAAACTACTCTCTGAAAGAGATAGAAACTCCAAAGAAGCCATGAGTAAAATTTTAATTGCAACTTTCATATTATCATATACAACGGTATGATTTACACCATTTATATATTCAAAAAATTTTATGTGTGCATCTATGAAACTTTCCGTATTTTGTTTTTCATATAATATTGCATATCTGTAATTACTATATGAAAATGTAAATACTGCAACTTGAATTTTTTTTGTTTATTCCTTTAATTGCTATTTTTATTTCTCCCCAATCAAATTCAACAATTTCTCCAGGTTTGTATTTTTGTTTAATATATCCTTCATTTTTTCTCCTTAATAATTCTTTCCTAACAACGTTATACACTGTCCCATCTATGGATCTGTATAAATTTTTATTAGATATTTATTTTGAAAAATATGAGCAAAATTTATTTTTAAAAAAAATAGACATTGAAGAGGCAATAAAAATATTTTATTTTTTTTCTATTGAAATAATCAATAGGAAACGAAAGTATGGTAATTATTATTCTAAAGAAAATATTGAAATTTTATTAAATGAATTAGAAACAAGATTTAATTTAAAAAAATATGTAATTCGTAAATTTTTAGATAGGTTTAATGATTAAAGAAAATTTTTCAAATTAAATATTGGAAAAAAATAGCAATATTTAATTATGTACTAAGCGAATAATATAAACTCAATTAAATTCTATAAAACCATAGAGTAATTATGTTATAATAAAGATGAAAAACGAAAGTAGAGATGATTATGATGAAAAAATTACCAATAGGAATACAAGATTATAAAAAAATAATAGTGGAAAAGAAATATATTTAATAGGAGTAAATATTAATTCTGAAAAAAGAAATATTGAGGATTATATTGTTGAAAAGGTTTAAACAAAGCCAGATTTGGAGGTAAAGCGATGAGAAGATTTTGCACATCAGGACCTGTTGATAAAAAAACATGTTATTACGTAGAAAGACCAGATGTAATGAAAGAAGCGCTTGATCATATAGAAAATTGGAGATACTTTACAGTATCAGCACCAAGACAAACAGGAAAAACAACATTGCTAAATGATATTGTTGAAAGAATAAAGGACAAATATATAACATTATTTTTATCCTTTGAAGATTATAAAAATATAAAAACAGAAAAAGAATTTTTA
>NZ_FQUI01000052.1 GCF_900129175.1 Marinitoga hydrogenitolerans DSM 16785 | reverse complement strand
ATAAAAAGTTAGCCACACACTTTTTCGACTGACCTAGATTTACACACCTCAAATACGCATTTTACCGTCCAGTTTTCCTTAAAATTCCAAAATTACTGTCAAAGGCAGGAGGATAAAAATAATCAAAAGAATTTTTTGAAATATTTTAAGCATATATAACCTCCAGAAAATTATATTTTTTTATATTATACCTCAAAAACAGCAAAACTCAAAAATATTATAGACGATTTTTAAAAATAACGTTATACATTATTATAAAAATGGATGTATAATTAATATGAAGCAAAATCAAAATTATAAAAATTAATACTGGGGGTAGAAAATATGGAAATAGAACTAAAAAAAAGTGTGGGTATGCAATTTGTATCTAAAACACCATCTGGACATGAAATAATAATAGATGCTTCTCCTGAAATTGGCGGAACAAATAGTGGGCCAAGAGCATTAGAATTATTTTTGTTGGGAATTGGTGGATGTACAGGAATGGATGTAGCGATGATTTTAAAGAAAATGAAAGTAAATTATAAAGATTTAAGAGTAAAATTAGAAACGGAGAGAAATGAGAATCATCCAAGATATTTTAATAAAATAAATGTGAAGTATATATTTAAAGGTAAAGATTTACCAATAGAAAAGTTAGAAAGAGCAGTAAAATTGTCTCAAGAAAAATATTGTTCAGCTTCTGCAACTGTTAAAGGAATGGCAGAAGTCACGTATGAAATAATAGTTGAGGAGGAATAAAATGGTTGATAAAAAAGTGCAATTTAATTTGCCAAATCAGGAAGAATTAAAAAATATAAAACATATTATAATGGTAATGAGTGGAAAAGGTGGAGTTGGAAAATCAACAATAGCAGTAAATTTAGCAGTTGCCCTTTCATTAGAAGGTAGAAAAGTTGGATTAATGGACATTGATATGCATGGTCCAAATGTAATGAGAATGCTTGGTGGAACAGAAAAAGATCATCCTTATCAGGTTGGAGAGAAAATAGTTCCCCCAGAAGTTAATGGTGTAAAAGTTATATCAGTTTCCCAATTTGTCCCAGAGTCAGGAAAACCGATAGTATGGAGAGGTCCTATTAAAACGGGAACTATAAAACAATTTTTCAATGACATAGAATGGGAAGAGTTGGATTATATGATTATAGACGCACCTCCTGGAACAGGAGATGAACCATTAACAGTAATGCAAATGTTGAAAAAGTTTGACGGAGCTATAATAGTCACAACTCCATCTGAAGTTTCAAAAGATGATGTAGAAAGAGCAATAAACTTCTTTACGGTGATGAATAAAAAGGTGTTAGGCTTAGTTGAAAATATGGCATATTTTGAATGTCCAAGTTGTCACACAAAGCATTATATATTTGGTAAAGATGGAGCAAAATCATTAGCAGAAAAGTACAAATTACCAATTTTAGCTGAAATTCCAATTAGTGAAGATATAAGAATAAATATGGATACAGGAAAACCTGCAGCATATTTTGGTAAACCAGAACATGTAGCTCCTTATGTTCAATTAGCAAAAAGGGTTATAAATGAAGTGGAAAAGGATGATAAAGAATGAGCAAGTTAAAGACTATAACTATGGAATGGACAGGAAGTTCATTAATTTTAGTCGACCAAAGATACTTGCCATTAGAAGAAATTTATGTAACCTGTAAAACTTATAAAGAAGTAGCTGTAGCAATAAAGGATATGGTAGTAAGAGGAGCTCCAGCAATAGGTGCTTCGGCAGCTTTTGGATATGTTCTTGGAATTAAAGAATTTATGGGTACAGAAAATTTCGATGAAAAAATGAAAAACGTAAAAGAAACATTGGCTAACACACGCCCGACAGCTGTAAATCTTTTTTGGGCACTAGATAGAATGGAAAAGAAGTTTAAGGAAATAAAAAATGAAAAAAATTTAATAGAATTAATAGAAAAAGAAGCATTAAATATAGCTTATGAAGATATAGAAGCAAATAAAGCAATGGGGAAATTTGGTGGTGAATTATTAAATGATGGAGATACAGTTTTAACTCATTGTAACGCAGGAGCATTAGCAACAGTTGATTATGGAACAGCTTTAGGAGTTATTAGAGGAGCAAGAGAATTAGGGAAAAATATAAAAGTATATGCTGATGAAACAAGACCATATTTGCAAGGAGCAAGATTAACAGTTTGGGAATTATATAAAGATGGTTTTGATGTTACTTTAATTTCTGATAATATGGCAGGATGGGTAATGAAGCAAGGGAAGATTAATGCAGTTATTGTTGGCGCAGATAGGATTGCTGCTAATGGCGATGTTGCAAATAAGATAGGAACATATTCTGTGGCCGTATTGGCAAAAAAACATGGAATTCCCTTTTATGTTGCTGCGCCTTTATCCACAATAGACTTAAACACTCCAACAGGTGAAGAAATTCCAATAGAAGAAAGATCTCACAAAGAAGTTAGATATTGCCACAAATCAAAAATGGTTCCAGAAGAAATAAAGGTATATAATCCAGCATTTGACGTAACTCCTAACGAATTAGTAACTGCAATAATAACAGAAAAAGGTGTTGTAAAATCACCATATATAGAAAATTTAAAAAAGTTATTTGAAAAATAATATAACCGAGGGCAACCTCGGTTTTTTTTTAATTCTTAATAGTTGAACTTGTTGTGAAAATATGATAAAATCAAGGTAAATAAACAATATCTCTGAAGCTTTTTGTTTTGAGTTATGATATGAAAAAATGATATTAATAATTCTGTCAGTAGGAGGTGATTAATATATTAAGATATAATAGGCATGTAAAATTATATAAAAATTTTGAAAAAATTAGAGAATCAAAAGTATTGGTAGCTGGAGCAGGAGGATTAGGATGTAATGTTTTAATGCATCTTTCCAGATTAGGTGTTGGTGAATTGTATATTTATGATGATGGAATAGTTGATATGCCTGATTTAAACAGACAAATATTATATGATATAGAAGATTTGGGAAAAACTAAAGTGTTTGTTGCAAAGGAAAAATTAAATAAAATAAATCCATATATAAAAATTCATATTTTTAATGAAAAGATTACTAATAAAACAACTTTACCAGATGTTAATGTAGCAATAGATTGTTTTGATAATTTCGAAAGTAGAAAAATTTTAGACAAAAAAATACATGAAAAAAAAATTCCTCTGATACATGGTGGTGTAGAAAGATTTTTTGGCCAGGTAACTGATATAATTCCTGGAAAAACAAAAACATTAAGAGAAATATTAGGAAATATAAAAGATAGTAAGGAAATAAAATTAGTGGTTCCATATTCTGTATCTATAATAGCATCTATTCAGGTAAGCGAAACAATGAAGTTGATATTTGAAGATTATGAGAATATGTTGATAAATAAAATGTTAATTGTGGATCTATACTTTAATTCTTTTGAGGTTATAGAGTTAAAGTAATAAAGATAAAAAATCGGGCAAAATTTATGTTGTTGCCCGATTTTTGTTAATTAATATTATTTATTTCATTTACCTTGCACAATCTCCTCCTAAATTTTTAATTTTATCGATAGCATGAGGAATAGCAGGTAATAACACGTTTAAATTTTCTTTCACAGCTTTTGGGCTACCAGGGAGATTAATTATAAGTGTTTCGTTAGCAATACCGACTATAGCTCTCGACAACATACCATGTGGAGTATGTTTTAGAGCTTCTACTATCATTGCAATTTCCATACCATATATTCTTTTTTCAATAACTTTTAAAGTTGCTTCTGGAGTGACATCTCTTGGAGTCAAGCCAGTTCCTCCTGTAGTTAGAATTAAATCAATGCCTTCTTTTTTTATTAATTCTTTCAATTTTTTAGTGATTAATTCTTCTTCATCTGGAAGAATTTCATATCCTACTAATTTGCTATTTATAGAAGTCATAATTTCTTTAATAACCTTTCCGCTCAAATCCTCCCTCTCACCTTTTGAACCTTTGTCACTTAACGTTAAAATAAAGTATTTCATTAATCATCACCTCTTATAAAATGTCCGCTTTTTCCACCAGATTTTTCAAGTAAATATATTTCTGATATTTCCATTTCTCTGTCAACAGCTTTACACATATCATAAATAGTTAGTGCAGCAATATTAACAGCAGTTAATGCTTCCATTTCAATCCCTGTTTGTGAAGCAGTTTTGGCAAAAGAAAATATTTCAATATTATCTTCATTTATTTTAAATTCAATATCTATATTTGAAATGAAAATATTGTGACACATAGGTATTAAATCTGAAGTTTTTTTTGCACCCATTATTCCAGCAATTTTTGCAGTTGTTAAAACATTTCCTTTTTTTATTCCGCCATTAATAATAGCCATTAATGTAGCTCTTTTCATTTTAATTTTCCCATGTGCTCTTGCAATTCTAAGAGATATCTCTTTTTTAGAGACATCAACCATTTTTACATTTCCATTTTCATCAATATGTGTAAATTCCATATTATCCCCCCATTTTATGCATAGGTGTTTCTTTTTTAAATTCATGTAAAAAATGTCTTTTTGGTTTTTTTAATATAGCCAATTTGATTTTTTCTTTTAATACATCTTCCTTAAAAATAATATTTTTTATAGATATATTATAATCAAAAGCTAAACAAGGATAAATTTTCCCATCTGAAGAAATTCTTATTTTATTGCATAAAGAACAGAAATTATGGGTTATAGCAGCAATAAAGCCAATATAAGCATTTAATTCTTTTATTAAATAATATTTTGATGGTCCAGAACCAAATGTTGTTTTTATAGGTATTAAATTATATTTTTCTTTTACTAATTTTTTCAGTGTATTTTCACTTATAAAATCATTTTCACTGTAATTATTACCGATAGGCATTAATTCAATAAATCTAATGGGTATTTTTCTTTTTGCAGAAAAATTTATTAAATCAAAAATTTCTGATAAATTCTTTTTTTGAATTACAGTATTGATTTTTACCTTTAAACCAACTTTTAAAGATTCTTCTAACCCACTTAATACATTTTGTAGATCATCCCTTTTTGTAATTTCTTTAAAAGTATTTCTATTTAGAGAATCAAGACTAAAATTTACATCATTTAATCCATTTTCTTTTAATTTTTTTGCTAAAAGAAGCATTAGAGAACCGTTTGTTGTAAGACTAAAAGAACCAAAATATTTTTTTATAATTTTAGCAATATCTATAATATCAGATCTTAGGGTAGGTTCTCCACCAGTAAGTCTGATTTTTTTGAATCCTAATTCTTTTAATATTTTTATCAAATTTTCAATTTCTTTTAAATTTAATATTTCATTTTCTGGTAAGAACTCCACGTCTTCACTCATACAATAATTGCATCTAAAATTACATTTATCTGTAAGAGATAATCTAACATACTCGATTTTTCTTTTAAAATTATCAATCATAATTATTACCTCGATTCTGTGTATTTCCAAAAATTTTGTATAATTCTAATGAACATAAAAATAATCATTGACATAATAAAAATCAAAGCGGTTATCGCAAGTGCCTGTTTTAAACCATAACCTTGGAATTTATCGTAAGTTAAGACAGATAATGTCATCGGATAATAAGCCAAAATTGCAACAGCGCCAAATTCTGAAATACTTCTTGCCCACATTAATAATGATCCAGTAATTATTTCATGTTTTATCATTGGTAAAGAAACAAAAATAAAAGTCTTAAAGGGAGTTGCACCTAATGAGCGAGCAACCTTTTCATATCTTGGATCAATTTTTTTAAATCCTTCTTTCACAGCGTTTACAAATACACTGAAACTTAAAAAACTCATTGCAGCAACAATGCCCCAAAAAGTGTGTACAAAAGATATACCCACAATGTTAGCGCTTTTTCCAATAAGAGAATTTCTACCTAATGTCATTAATAACGCAATTCCTGCAGCAGTATGTGGGATAGTTTGGGGGATATCAACAATAGCTTCTAAAATAGATTTGAAAGGGAAATTATATCTTACAATTCCATAAGCAAAAGGAATACCGAAAATTATTGATATTAAAGTTGCTAAAAAAGCGGCACCAAATGTTGTTTTTACAGTAGTTAAAAATTCTCTACTTTTAGAAATTTCAAGCAATAATTTATAATCAACATTTAAAAATACGGTTAAAAAAGGTAATATAATAGCTATAATAAAAAGAAAACTAATAATTATAATTATATTCCTGAACATTTGATTCCTCCATTAACCTACCTTTGTAAATTTTATAGATCTTAGAATTATTAATAATTTCATTTTTATCATGGGTTACATGAATAGTAGTTAAATTATATTCTTTATTAATTTCATGTAATAACATTAAAATATCTCTTTTTATTTCCTGATCAAGAGCAGATAATGGTTCATCTAATAATAATATTTTTGGTTTTGTAACCAAAGCTCTTGCTAAAGCTACACGTTGTTTTTCTCCACCAGAGAGTTTTTGAACCTTTCTATCTAAAATATGAGAAATATTTAATCTTTCAACGATATAATGAAAAAAATCGATATCATTAATTTTTTTCATTTTCATTCCAAATTGTATATTTTTTTCTACATTTAAATGCGGGAAAAGATGATAATTTTGATATACAAATCCAACATGTCTATGTTCTGGCGGTATTTTAGTAATTTCTTTATTTCCAAAAAAGATTTTTCCATCATGTTTAATAAATCCAGCAATTGATTCCAAAAATAATGTTTTACCAGAACCTGTGGATCCAATTATATAAACATATTCTCCGGAATTGATTTTTAAATCATTGATTTGTAGTGAAAAATTGTGAAAGTTAAGTTTAAAACCTATAATCGAAATTTCCAAATCAATACCCCCATAATAGCTTTAAATCATCAGGTAACTTCTCTGGATAATCAGTTTTTGCAAATAATGACATACCTTTTTCTTTAAATATTTTTTTTCCTTTGTCAGAATACATAAATTTAATAAACTTTAAAGCTAAATCTTTGTGTGGAGCATTTTTTAATAGTGTAAAACCATAATTTATAGGGCTTCCATATGCTCTTACTTTTTTTCCGTCTTTTCCAAGAATATTAACAAAAGCTTTTTTATAATTATTTTTAAATTTTATTGAAGATAAATTTATTTCTTCAGGGAATTCTAAATATTTTAAATTATGTTGGAAAGCTGTAGATTTATACAAAAAAGCATAGTCTAGTTCATTTGCTTCTAAATATGAGACCAAATCAACAGATTTCTTTAATATAAATTTATTTTTTGCATTTAAAAATTTTTCGTATAAATCGTTAATATTATAGTATGTTTCTGCTAATTGCATAGTCATTAATGTCCTATATCCACATGGATCTAGATCAGGATTTGAATATCCGAAGAGGACATTTTTATTAAAAATAATATTAAACCAATTATTTTTATTTATTTCATTTTCGTATTTAGATTTATCAGTATATGCCAAAACCATACTATTATTTGAAAAAATAATATTAAAATCTGCAAATTTAGGATATAAAAATTGTGGGATGATCATATAATCAGCAACAAATGCAATATCTGCTAATTGATTTAATTCCGTTATTTTCCTCATAACAACTAAACTTCCAGAACCCATTAATTGAACGGATATATCAGGATTTTCTTTTTCAAATTCAATAGAGATAGCCTTTAATACATTTGTTAATGAACCTGCATGTAAAATAATCAAATTTTTAGAAAATGAAGTATAGGATATTATTATAATTATTATTAGCAACATAAACACCTTTTTCATTTAAAAACCTCCCAAAACTAAATATTTGTTAGTTCATGGGTATAAAAAATAACAGAATCCCCAACTTTAATTTCTCCACCTTTCAATACTTTTAAAAATATTCCTTCAATAGGCATAACACATTTTCCAATTGTTTGAGAAATTGCACATGATGTATGACATTTCTTTCCGATTTGTGTAATTTCTAATAAAGTTTCTCCTATTTTTACTTTTGTTCCAACGGGAAGTTTATAAATATCTCCATTTTTTACTGTAATATTTTCCGCAAAATCTCCATATTTTAATTCATATCCTAAATTTCGCATCTTATCAATACTTTCTTCAGATAACATAGATATTTGTCTATGCCAATTGCCAGCATGAGCATCTCCAATTATTCCCCAATTTTCTTTGATTTCAGCTTTTTGTACAGGTTCTTTTACAACACCTTTTCTTTTTGAAATATTAATAGAAACGATATAACTTTCAATCATAATTATCACCTCATTAAAACCTTGATTTTTTCTTAATCTCAAATTTTTTATTTTTAAAAAAATGCACCTTTATCAGGTGTAATATAAATTTTAATAGAATATTTTTTGATTCTGTATGGGAATTTTGTTTATCTTTCTCCCGATAAAATTGTTAGTATTATTAATTATAACATTTTTCATTTTTTTTACAAAACATCGTGACGATATTTCGTAAAGATTAAACAGTAAATAATCTTCATTTTTTTGTTATTTTATTGTATAATTTAAAAAGACCTATGTTTAATAAAGTATTCAAAAGTAAGAGATTATTGTACTACTAACAAGAGAATTCAGGTAACTTAAAGAATATTAAAAAAAACGGGAGGTAATAGGATGAAAAAAAGATTTCAGGTATTTGTTCCAAGAACAGAAGTTTACGAAAAATTTATTGATAAATTAAATATTAGAACAGAAATTATAGAATTAAATACAGAAAAATCTATTGGCTATGCTGCAGCTGAAGATATATTGTCTCCAGAAAATTTGCCCGGGTTTGACAAATCAACAATAGATGGTTATGCGGTAATAGCTGAAGACACATTTGGCGTAAGTGATGGAAACCCAGCTTTTTTAAAAATAGTAGGAGAAGTTTTCATGGGTGAAGAATATATAGGAGAAATAAAATCAGGTGAATGTGTGAAAATACCTACAGGTGGAATGCTGCCAGATGGGGCAAATGCATGCATAATGATTGAAAATACCAAAGAATTTGGAAAAAGAGTTGAAATTTATAAATCAGTAGCTCCTGGTGAAAATATTTTAAAAAAAGATGAAGATGTAAAAAAAGATAGTATAGTAGTAAAAAAAGGTGAAAAAATAAATACAGGACATATTCATAATTTAATGAGTTTAGGAATTACAAAAATAAAGGTGTATAAAAAGCCAAAAGTTTGTATTGTCCCAACAGGAGATGAGGTAGTAGAACCATCAGAAAATAGGATAAAAACTCAAATTAGAGATGGTAATTCATATGCATTAATGGCATGGTTAAAATTACAGGGTATTGATGTTGAAAGATATAGATTAATAAAAGATGATCCGGAGGAATTTAAAGAAGGAGTTAAATGGGCATTAGAAAATGGTGATATTGTAGTAATATCAGGAGGTAGTTCTCTTGGATCAAAAGATTATTCCTTATCAACAATAGAACATTTTGGAGAAGTTTTATATAATGGAGTACAGGTTAAACCAGGGAAACCGGTAATATTTGGAAAAACAGATGAAAAAATAATCTTAGGGTTGCCAGGTAATCCTACATCATTTGTTGTAAGTTCATATTTGTTTTTATTCCCAACTATAAGAAAAATATCAGGATTTAGTAATTTCATACCAAAAGTAGATAAATATGTAAGAATAAGTACAAATGTCCCAACAGCACAAGGAAGAGAAAGATTTATATTTGTAAAATTGGAAAGAAAAAATAATGAATTTTTAGCACATCCTATTCTTGGAGAATCTGGGATAGCCTCTCCATTCAGAATGGCTGATGGAATTGTAAGAATTCCTTTGGGGAAAGAAGGATTATATAAAGATGAAATATGTGAGTTTTATTCATTTAAAAACATCTAAAAAAAGAAATTAAGGCGCATACATTTGGGAATATTCTAGAATATAATTTATCTAATATTTTGATGTCTAAAGAATATTCATGGTTTAGATATAAGGTTAAAAATGCATTATTTCCACCGTGTGCAGATTTTTTATTAAACTATATAAAACAAAAAAATAACTATATTAATATATCAAGTGATATATTAATCCTGTAAATTTATTGAATTTTAGAAATATAAAATTCGTGGAAATTTTACCGCGAGTTTATTTACTTTTTTTTTTTTGATAGAATGATAAATGAATAAATTAATATTTTCTGCTGGTGCCAGTTTTATTAATCAAAAAGTATTGGAGGGATGGTAGTGAAAAGATGGTATACTTTTATCGTATTAATTATGTTATTTATAACAAGTTTAAGTGCTGCTACTATTATAGGTAGTGAAGATGAATATCATTATTCCTATTTGAACAGTTCAAAGTTGGGAAAAACAGCATGGGAAAAGGAGGATTTTATATGAAAAAATACATTACATTTATAGTATTTTTTATAACTTTAACTATGGTTATTTTTGGGGAATATAATATTATATTCAAAGATGTTGTGAGAAGTGTAAAAACATTTACTATAAGGAAATATAAGATAAAATATTTCAATTTGAAAGAATTGGAAAATAAGATGAATATTGATAATTTATCAACTGGAAAATCAGGAGGTATAATCACTTATTCTAATGTAGAAAATAAAACTAAATTGTATATATCAAATATAGACGCTATTACTACATGGAAAGTATATGAAGTTGATAGTAATATATTAAATCCTATTAACTTTAGTAAAAAAGTTACAATATACAATAATAAAGCACTTATTATTGATATTCAACATAGAGAAAAAAAATTAAATCTTTTTCAATATGATTTTTCTACAAAAAAAATTAATTTGTTATATTCTTTAAAGGATGTATTACCAGTTGATCCTCCAAAAATAAAGTACAACGAAAATTATTTTGTTTATTATATATTAAATGGTTATAAAAAAGATGGAAAAAATAACGATATTCAAGAATTATATCTCTATAATATAAAAGATGAAAAAAATATTAAAATTGTTGAAAGTAATGGTATTAGTCATTTTGATGTAAATAAATCTGGTAATATTGTTTACGTAGAATATAATTCGATAAAATATTATAACAGCAAAGATAAAACGATAAAAAAAATAGAGTTTGACAAATTATATCCAGAAATAATAATGGATGAACCATATTTCGTAACTTTTTTGAACGAAAAGGATATAGCAATATATAGTAATGAAAAATTAGTGATATTTGATATTGAAAAGTGGAATATAAAGGATGTTATATATGATATACCAGAAAATATTGTTGGATTAACTGGTTTGAATGATGGAAGCATTTTAGTAAATATTTATGATTATAAAGGAGAATAATATGATGAAAGTTCGTATATTGATAATTTTTCAAATGTTGTAGATTTCTATTTAGACCCAAATTTTGAAACAGTAGTGATAGAAAATTTGATAGAGCATCTACAAAAATATGAAAACTATATACGAATAAGAGGAATATACGTTCAAAACACATTGAAATTAGCAAAAGAGATTGGTATTTTAGATGAGATATATCAAAAATAGAATTAGAGATATAGTTATATGTTAAGTTGGAAATTATAAAATCAAAAAAGTTTAAAGGGTGGGGAGAGATGGTATTTTGGTATTTAAAAATTATTTTGAAAATGGTGAGTTAGCAAAACAGGAAATATTTGATAATAAAGGTAATATAGATTATATTTCAAACAGAAATGGAAAATGGATAAAAAGCTGGGAAAAGATTTTTGCAATAGCTGAATTACATTATGCTAATGTAATTGTAGAAATAAAAGGTCGATCATATTATAAATATTATAATTATGGAGTATATGAAACTCGAAGCGAACCAGCTGAAAGAAAAGAAGTAAAAAGAAATGTTGAAGAAATAAAATCATTGAATTATGGTAATCATTCTAAATTGTTATTAATAGCAAAGGAAAATTATTTTACATATATAAATAACGGTACATATTATGTATGGTATGAAATACCGTAATTAATTAAAAATTTTCAAAAAATAAAGGTGAGATTTTATGTTTGATTATTTGGAATATTGGAAAAATAGTGAATTTCGTTTTAAATTTATAGTTTTTGTAATTTTAATAATAATATCGTATTTCCAATTAAAAACAGCCTATAATTTATACTTTAATCCAATATATATACTTGAAAAATATTATTCATCAATGAGAGAAGCAAGAATAAAATATGATAGTTACAATAAATCATATGAAAAATATCATTTTTACTATTATCAACCTAAAGAAAAATTAAGGGAATATTTGAATGAAATGATAGAAGAAAGAAGAAAACATGTATTAAATTCTGAAAAAGTTGAAAAATTAATGAGAGAATATTATAAAGAACTAGAAAAAGAAGAAATAATACTTAATATGCTCGTTTCTTTAGATGAAGAAGATAAATTATATAAAAATATAAAAACAACTAAATATGGATATAATGTGTATTTAATAAATCCAATGGTAGTGTGATATACGTTAAATTTTAAAGATGACGTTATAGAAAAACGTATATATGAGGAAGAACTTAAAAAAATTAAATATTCGGAAAATGCAGAGATTACATTTTATATTGTAAGGACATGGAAAGGATTAAAAATTGATTGGATGAAATCCGTATATTTGTTAAAATAAATGGGATTATTCGGGACTATCCAAATTGCCTATGTACATTTTCTATGGGATTCGTGGTATATATCAGCTTCCTAATAGGTTCTGAATATTTAAAGTAAGCGAGTTCCCAATTATTTTTCCATATTTGTACTACTAGGGGTGTGTTTCGCCCCATTTTCCTGACTTTGACCGTATGAATTCATAATTAGAGTAAATATTATAAATTTTAAATAAAATATTAAAGTCAATAAAAGAAATTACAGCGAAACTAGAAAGCATAGCTGTTAGTGTTGAGGAACAAACAGCAAATATAGAAAACATTTCATCTGAAGCAAGACAGTCAACAGAATTAGCTGAAAGATTGGAAAAAATAGTTGAACAATTTAAATTAAATTAAAAAATGTAGTATAATGTAAATGAGTAAAAAAGCAAAATAAAATCCAAAAGGTGGTGAGAAAATGCCACAATATATAAGTGTTATATTAAATAAAGAGAAATATGCAATACCTATGATTAATGTTCAAGAAGTTGTGAAATATGAAAATATTGTAAAAGTTCCAGGTTCTGATAATTACATAATAGGGGTTATTAATTTAAGAAATAAAACTATACCTATAATGAATCTTAAAGATAAGCTTAATCTGAGGAAGGATATTTCAAAGGATTCAAAAATTGTTATTTTAACAAAAAAAGGAAGTAATTTGGGCATTATAGTTGATGATACTTCTGAAATAATTGATGTTGGAGAAAAAGATGTAGAAAAAATAAATAATAATAACTTCTCAACAGTTATTAGAAAAAATGAACACTTATATAAGGTTATAGAAATAGATAATCTTTTTGAAGGTGATTTTAAAGATTATACAAAAGAAATATTAGATAAACATATAAAAGATGAGCATGAGGAATTAATTCAAATTTTAAAGTTTAAATTAGGAAATGAAATAATGGCCATCCCAGTAGAAAATGTACAGGAAATAGTAAAAAAACCCTTGATTTACTCTATTCCAGATATGCCTAATTTCGTAAAAGGGGTTATGACATTAAGAGGCGAAATAATACAAATTATAGATTTAAATGCGTTATTTAAAAAAAATAATTTAAACTTAAAAGAATTAATAATTATAAAAATCAATGGTATAAAATTTGGACTTCATGTAGAAGAAGTAAAAAATATTACAAGTGTAGAAATAAATGCTATAAACAAATTGCCAGTAACATCGAAAAACTCGAAAGTTATAGGAGTGATAAATTTAAATAGTGAAATAATTACACTTTTAGATTTAGAAAAAATTTTTGATGAGTTGGGAATAGAAATAGAAAAAATTGTATTAGATGAAAATGAAAAAGGAGAAGAGACAATTGATGAATCAAAATTGTTTTTAATTTTCAAGTTAATTGATGAAGATTATGCAATAGAAATAGAAAAGGTAAGAGAAGTTACAGTATTGGAAAACGAAAAAGTTAAAGATGTAGTGAATATCAGAGGTGAAGTAATACCCCTAATAGATTTAAACGAAAAATTTAATAATAAGAATACCAATTCAAAAAATATAGTAATAATAAAAGGAAAGGAAAAAGATTTTGGATTAATTGTAGATGAAGTAGAGGAAATTACAAGAATAAACAAAAGTAAAATAGAAAAAGTACCTGATGAGGTTATTTCAGATACTTCTACAGGTGAGTATTTAAAAAATATTATCAATCAAGATTCTAATTTGATTTTTATTATCAATGCAGAAAAATTAGAAATGTAATGTAATAGCAAAGTAAAAATTTCGATATTTAGAAGAAGCTTAGAGCTTCTTCTTTTTTCTCTTGTTTTTATACATA
>NZ_FQUI01000051.1 GCF_900129175.1 Marinitoga hydrogenitolerans DSM 16785 | reverse complement strand
AGCTTGGGCTAAATAAGGATTAGAATAAAGTTCATCAATAAGATCAGAAGTAGAATTAAGATTTTTAATAATTTTAATTAAGATAGCTTTAATCATAGAAACAGGAGAATAACCAGTTCTACCAACACCAGGGTTTTTAATCTCAGGAACAAGAGACCAGTCAATATAATCAAAAATGGTAAGGATATAAGCAAAAGAAGAATTAGATTTCATATATTCATCATAGACAAAATCGAGATAAAATTGTTTAGGATTATTACTCATGGTTTAACCTCCCTGTAAAAGTGTATAGTTTAATTTTACCGAATTAAACTATAATTTAACCAATTATATTATACACCAGGGAGGCAAACCTCTTAAGAAGATAATATGAAGGTATTGTAGACAATAGGGTTTTAGAATTTTTGAAGATGGTATTTATTCAATTATAGGAGGTATTCCATATTATTTACAATTATGGGATAATAATCTTGATATTTTTGAGAATATAGAAAAGCTATTTTTAACGCTTGGTGCTCCATTGAAAGAAGAACCATATTTTATTTTAACTCAAGAATTAAGGGAAACTTCTGTATATCAATCTATTCTTGAAGCGCTCGCTAACGGAAAGACAAGGATCAATGAAATAACAACATTTATTGGAGAAAAAGACTCCAGGAAAATACAACCTTATTTAAAATCCCTTCAACTTTTAAAGATAGTAAAAAGAATATATCCAGCATTTACAAAAAATCCACATAGAATAAAAAATTTTTTGTATAAGATAGATGATCAGTTATTTAATTTCTGGTATAGATATATTTTTCCATATAAGGAAAATGTGGATTTAAATGACTACTCAAATGTTCTGGAAGTTATAAAAAAAGATTTACCACAATATGTATCCTTTGAATTTGAAAAACAGAGTATAAATTATTTAAAAGAAAAATTTAATTTAATTGAAGCAGGCAATTATTGGAATAAGGATATTGAAATTGATATGATGGGGAAGGATTTTGATAATAAAATTTATGCAGCTGAAATAAAATGGAGAAATAGAAAGATGAATGTAAAGGATTTTTATAATCTAAAACTTAAAACAGAAAGATTGAAGATGGAGATAGATAATTTTATTCTTGTTTCAAAAAGTGGATTTGAAGAAAATTTAATAAGGTTATTAGAAGAAGAAAAAGTAATTCTCATTGAATTCACAGCCGAAAAAGGATGGAAAATTTTAAAGAATAGTGATGGTATTCATTAAATTATAAATAATTTGTGTGTAACATTTTCTTAAAAAGAATTTTGAGATATAAAAGGTGTTTTATTAATCGGATGATAAAATAATCATCCGATTTTTTTATAGTGTCTAAAATCGCAGATTTTAAATAAATAAATTTTTTAGCAGTATAGATTGATAATCTCCTCCCCTTACTTCGGTAAATCAAAATTTACCGAAGTTAATAAAAAAGCCTTAATAAAGCATAAAATAGACGTTATTATGTATTTTTAGCGTTTATAAAAGTAGTAATTTTTAAAATAAATGATATACTTTTTTGAAAATACACAGTTTTTTCAGAAGTAATTTTATACATTGTATATATTTTATAAACTGTATATCTTCCATATGTCATATTATAAATATAATTTATCTATATAAAATATACTAGAATTTTATATATTAGAATATAACTATATATTATATAAGTTTTGATAATCCATGTTTGTAAAATTGTTTTAATATAAATATGTTATATATTGTATAATATGTAATACATAATTTATAACAACGATATATAAAGTGTATTATATAATATACAATATATCAAAGAAAAAATAAATATTTCTAAAACATATCTTATTATTCAATATATATAGTAAAATACATTATATAATATAAAAAACATTGGAAAATTATTTTAACACTGTTGATATCGAGAATAAAAATTTTTGAATTAAAATAATAAATGAATAAGAATCTACCGATATTTTGTGTATTAACAAAAGGTGATATAATATATAATGCATATTATAATGTTATATCTCCAGATTTCACAAATCCAAATAAAAACATTACAGTAGTATTTAAACAAAATACACAAAAATTTTTAGGATTATATAACATTGATTTTTATATAGCAGGATACGAAATTTTTTCAACTAAAATAGAATTTAAAAAAGTATTATATACTTATTGAGGTGATTGATATAAAAAAAATATTTTTATTGGTTAAGAAAGATAAAGCTACAATATTATACACTATTTTTGAATTTTTTTTTATTGGTATCTGATGCCAAGTTTTTTGACTACAAAATTTCCTTTTACATATAAATATCCTTCTATTATATCTCTTAAATTTTTATTAACCAGTATTATGATTATAATAATTGCAATAATCAGAGAAAAATATATGGGAACGAAAAAGAATAAGAGAAATTTTAAGAATTTTATAATTTCTGTTTTTTTATATGGTGTTGTATTTTATATTTATGGATATTTTTCACATTTCACATATAAGCAATCCATGGGTATTTTGATTTTTAAATTCTTAATGGATTATTTTGTTGTTAATATGGAATTATACCAGAAAAAATAAATAATATTAAAAATGCCGGGAAATAAATTCCTGGCATTTTGATTTGCAGGGATTAAATTTGTATAGTATATAATATACATGGTCATAAGAATTCAAATTTTTTATAAAAATATAATAATTATGGTATAATATAAAAAGTAGAGAGTAGTAATGATTAAAAGAAGAAATTATTATTTTGAAAGTTTATCAAAGGTATTGTAATAAAAATATATGAATTTATAAATATAGAGAAAAAATATTATTATATAGAAAGGATAAAAAATATGGGAAATAACTTTATTTTAAAAATCGAAATAGAAAATATAAAACCAGAAATTTATAGAATAATATCCGTAAGAAAGGATATGAATTTTTTTGATCTTCATAATATTATACAATTAGCTTTTGATTGGGATAATACTCATCTTTATGAATTTGAAGTTACTGATAATATAAAAATCGTTCCTGAATTTTCATATATTCCAAATGAAATGCCACTTTTTTCTGACAATAAAAATCAACTTGATAAAGCTATAAAACTAGAAACGGTGTTGGAAACTAAAAATAAAATAAAATACAAATATGATTTTGGAGACAATTGGATTGTAAATATTGAAGTAATAGGTGAAAAGAATGAAGATGCAAATTATCCTATATGTATTAAAGGCGAAAGAGCTGCCCCTTTAGAAGATTGTGGCGGTATAGGTGGGTATTATTCTATTTTAGAAGCATTAAATAATCCAGAAGATGCCGATGAAGAATTACTTGAATGGGCTGAAGATTATGATCCAGAAAAATTTGATATTGAAAAACTAAATAAAGAATTAAAAAAAATGTTTAATACAGAAACAAATGAGAATGACGAAGATGAAAATTATAACAATAATGATTTTTTTGGACAAGAAGATGTTGTAAAAAAATTAATTAATATTCTTGAAGACGCCTATAATGATGGAGGTGCTAATGGAATATCTGAAGCACTCGAGATAATTGTAAAAAAAATGTACGAAGGTGAGGAAATTCCAGCTAAAGAATTAGATAATATTAAAGACGTTTTACTTTCTCAAACCCCATTCTGGTATATAACTTCTGAATTTTCAGAAAATAATAATAATAAAAAAATAATAAAAAATATTTTAAAAAGAAAATTAATAAAAAGTATTACAATAGATAATGGACTTAATCTTTTATCTATCGAAGAGAGAAATATGATAAAAGAACGATATAAAGTCCCTATAAATTTATCGGTAGTTAAACTTAAAAATGTAATATTGAAAAATTATCCAGAAACTATAGAGCTATTATTCTCATATTCTTATATAAGAAATATATATGAAGAATATAAAAAAAACGGGTTTTATTTTTTAGAAAATATTGAAGAGTTTAATATAACTAATTTTTTGCAAGATTGTGGTATGGGGTATATTAGTGAAAAAGAAGGGATAATATGTTTCACTTTTTATGAAGAAGTGAAAAAATATATTGAAAAACAGAAAAATTTTTTTGAAAAAATGAATAAATTGGATTATAAACGACTCTTTATAAATGAACTGGTTTTTTTATATGGGGTTATAGAAAAAGAAAAATTTTTAAAGATAATTAATAGAAGAAAATATAAAGATTTAATTGATGACACAATATTAGAAAAAGATCTTGAATTTTTCGAAAAAATAAATAAAAAATTCCCTGAACTTAGTGGTTTTGAAATATTAAAAAAAGATGGGATAGATTATATAGTTCATAATTCCGCATATGAAATTTTTGAAAATATAATTGATTTTAGAAAACAATATATAAAAAATGATTACAAAATATTTTCAACAAAATATCTAAAAGAATTAATTGATACTGGCTTTTATTCAAACGCAACAGTCGAAACCCTTAAAGAAATATTGAGGTTAGGAACATTTGTAACAGATACGTTAAGAGATAAAACTCTACTTAATGATACAATAAGAGAAATATTTGTACTTATCAATTATAATCATTCTAACAGGGAAATAATGGCATTTTTAATTGCAAATGGTTTTAAAATCAATATTCTAAAAATTGATACTATATTGAATAGATTTAGAGATATAGTTCCAAAATGGGACTATAAAGGATATTCAAAATAAAACTTTTAATTAAATATCAACATCAAATTCAGGGACTATCCAAAATTTGTGTAAATTGATAATATCTAATTATATACGATTATTATAAAATATCGCTAATTATAAAGTTTTTTCTTAGTTTTTCGTAAAATTAATACACTTTGTGAAATTTAAATGTTAGAATTATAATTTCATAGTGTTTATAATAATTTTTGTGTTAGATTTTAATTGAGAATTTTTCTTTTTAATGAATATTCAATTTTTTTGCTCTCATCCTTTTGTGCACATTTCTGTGCAGTAGTTTAAGTAATATTCACTTTTCAAAAGATATTTAAAATACTTGGAATATGTTTTATCTACATTATTATCCACATAGATTAAGGATAATAATACGAAGAATTATTTATTTTGCGAAATAGTATTTCCTTTAAAACATTTAACCTTTTAATTAAAATTATTACCCTCTACTGAATTTGTCCAGTTTATAACTTCTAAAAATAATTGCTGGAATTTTCCCTCTACAATACTATAGCTTTTTTTGTTCATAATTCCTGGCCTATCATATTGATCATTTATAGGAGAATCGCTAACGATGCACAATGCTCCAGCGGGAATTCCTCTATCCAATCCGACTCCAAATATGGCTGCTGTCTCCATTTCAATACCTATTACATTATATTGAACCATCTTTTTTAACTCTTCAATATTCTCTTTGAATCTAGCAGCAGTAGTAAATACAATGCCATCAACTATTGTCATCCTAGATTCAAGATATGAACCCAAACTTTTAAATAATTTAATATTTGCCATTGCAGGAATTTGCTCAGGAAGATAATATTTTGTTACTCCTTCACCTTTAATTCCGGCAATGATGTTTATAACATCACCTACTTTCAAGGTATTTGTTAGAGCTCCAACAGTTCCAATACGCAACAATAAATTAATGTTAAAGTTTATTAAAAACTCTGCATTTGATGCAGCATTTGATGCCCCAGAACCGATTATAATATAAAATTCATGTGTGTCTTTGTACCTTATCTTTATAATTTTTTGATAATCATAATATAGAGTAATTTCTTTAAGTTCATAATCAGGGTTTGAATTAAACAGTTCTTTGACCTTATTGTACCAACTAATATTTTCTAAAATAATTCCACATTTAATTTTCACAATATCATCTCCAAATCAAGTTATTATAGTACAGACAAAATATAATAAAAATAACTTAAGTATTATTTGAATTCTCAAAAATTAGTGACTTTTTATATAATTTTGTTATAAATTTCTGCAAAAAATATATTATATTATTTTTTGTTTTTTGAAATGAATTTATGTAATATCTCTTTGTAACTTTTAATTTCGATAATACTACCATGATTCCATTTAATAGGCGATTTCTCTTATTAGTCATATCTAAATAATAAGAATCATAAACAACCTTTCTCACTATTCCAACAATATCTTTTTCAGATGTTGCCCAATCATAGAATATCCCATTATCTCCTTTTGTAATAATCTGATTTTTATTATGAAAAATCACCCTATGGCATACCAATTCTCCCGTATCAAATATTATTACACAGATATCGCCCACTTTTAAATCATTTATTTTGCAATTTGATATAATTAGCTTAACTTTTCCAACAATGAATGGTTCCATACTTATAGTATTTGCATCAGAAAAAACACTGATATCATTATTAGCAATAATATCTTTTATAAAATAACTATATATCATTTTTCAACACTCTCCCAGGCATATAGATATTTTAACTTTTATTTTTATTCTGAACAAAAAATCTTGCTAAAACATCCAAGATTATTTGTCACTTATTTTTTCCAAAATCTCCTTAAATATTACAATACATCCTATAACCTGCTTGATATCCATTACTATTTCATTATTTTCTTTTAGGAGAATGAATTTTTTGTTATCTTTATCAAATTTTATAATCATATCCATATTTTTATATTTCAATATTATCACCTCTATTTAAACCTAGACATAATATACACCAAGGGTTGTATCCTTTGTCCAAATTTAAACCTTCCACTAGTATATCTTTTCTAATAGCTCCTATAAAGCATGTTCCCAATCCAAATTCATGTGCAGCTATTATAATGTTTTGAGCAGCAATAACAGAATTTTGACAACTAAATACATTTACATACTCTCTATTATATTTTTTTTTAATAATTGAATCATTACATCCAATTAAAAAAATATGTGGGGCCTTTAAAACATGTTCTTGATAATAAGCTCCTTTATAACAAATACGTTTTTCTTTGCTATTACTTATTTCTCTTATAAAAACGCACTTTAATCCTCCTGAAACAGGACCACTAAATCCTATATCAATTAATACGTTGATTACATCTATGTTGAGTTTAATATTTAAATAATCTCTCACGCTTTTACGGGAATAAAATCTATCTCTTACATTATATAAATTGTTCCACATTTTTCAACCCTTCTTTTTAATTGTTTGAATATAAAAACAGATATAATCATAAGAATAATTACATAACAGAAAACCAGAATTAATTCAATAGATGGATCCAATATAGTATTACTTCTTAGAATAGAATATCTGATTAAATCAAATACATAAGTTGTTGGTAAAATCTTTGAAATTATTTGTATTTTTGGTGGCAAAACTGAAATTGGAAATGTGATTCCACTTAATAATGGAATTGCACCAGTTACTAAAAATACAAATGAATCTACTTGTTTTATGCTTAGAGTAATACTACATATAATTATCCCACTACAGATTGAAATAGCTAATAATAATAGTATGGATAAAGCTAATAACGGCAAACTATAAATATTAAAACTTATATTTAAGTATATAAATATAAATTTTAAAATTATTGCTGAACTGATGGTGTATAATATCGCCTTTATAAAACTAAAGAATATCCACCCTAATATTAAATTAAACTTTTTTATAGGAGTAATCCAGATTTGCTCTAAAGTTCCCATCCACATTTCTTTAGACAATTGATATCCTGTCTGTTCTTGTATCGAATTGAATATAGAAAAAACAATCCCAATACTGATAAAAACAAAATAATTTTTTGTTCCGGTCACTTTTTCAAAATTTTGAATATGATTGGATGACATTAAATATATTGCTAAAAATATTGCTGGTAACATATTAATTACAGGCAATATTGTTTCAAACATAATTTGCATTGGATATCTAATCAAAAAAAGCATCTCTTTTTTCAAAAAAACATATGCCTTATTAAACATATAACCCATCTCCATTTTCAAGCACTTTCTTCTTAAAATAATAGAATATGAAAATAGCAATTATATTTAATATCAATCCATAAATAAATATATATATCAAATCATTAGAGATTTCTGAAAGCGTTGCTGAATCAATTATAACACGTCTAAATATATAAATCATTTTTTCAAAAATTATGAATTTACTTACTTTTCCTAAGTTATAGGGTAAGAAGGTTATTGGTTGACTTACACCGCTAAAAATAAATAATAGACCGGTTAAAACCTGTAAAAACGCAAATATTTCTTTAAATTTTATTACTATACCAGATATTATATATGAGAATCCAAAAACAGCTGGCATACTAATTATTGGAATAATCACCATTAATAAATAATTAATATGACAATCAAAAACATATCTAATTAATAGTACACCTACAAATAATGTTAAACTATTAATACCAAGCGTGACTAAACTTTTTCCTATTATTATAGAAATCAAATTGGCAGGTGACATAAAGATTTGCTCCAATGTGCCTATTTCTTGTTCCTTCCTGAGGGAAAGACCTATAGTCCATAATGCCTGCGATATATACATCCAAAACAAACTTCCGGATAAAATCCATAAATACTGTTCTCGTTCAACATTGTAAGTTTTTGTAATATAAAACAGTGGTAATAAGAAAAAAAGAGTAGAGATTATAGTATAAAATAAATTCAGAGGATACCTCTTTAAAATTAAAAACTCTGACTTTGCAGTTGCTAATATATGTTTCACGATAAACAACCCCTTTTTAAAAATAGGTTGAAACTATATCTTCCAAAGTAATCCCTTTTACCTCTAGGTATAGTAAACGACTTTGAGAGATTAATAAATTAATTATTTGTTCTCTATACATGCTGTTAATCTTTACTTGATATGTAAAGTGGTTATCAGCAGTTAATTTACTTATTATACCAAGATTGGAAATTTCCTTTTTTAAATTATAATCCATCTCAGATTTTAGCTTAAATTCTATTACTTCTTCCATTTTATTTTTATTCTTTAAATAATCAATTGTTCCTTCTTCAACGATCTTTCCACCTTTTAATATACCTACTCTGGAGCATAACTCCTCCGCTTCATGTAAATAATGGGTAGTTAATAATATAGTTAAGCCAAGCTCATCATTTAATTTTTTTAATAATTTTCTATATTCAAATGCTACTTGTATGTCCAATCCAACTGTTGGTTCGTCTAAAATCAAAATTTCAGGCTCACTTATTAAAGATTTGGCTATTAGCAACCTTTGTTTCATACCTTTAGAATAGGTTTCTACCAGATTTTTTTTATGTTCATCTAAACCTACATAATCCAAATACATTTGTATATTTTCTCTGAGTTTTTTCTTTGGTATATTATATAAAGTCCCAAAAAATTCCAGATTTTCTTCTGCAGAAAGTTTCCAATATAGCGAGCGATCTCCTCCCATAACAACTCCTAATCTGGATTTAATTTCTTTTTCATATTTATCGTATCTCATTCCAAATAATTCAACACTTCCTTTGTCTGGTAACAAAATACCTGTGATTATTCTAATAAGAGTAGTTTTTCCTGCCCCATTAAGTCCTAGTAAGCCATAAATTTCTCCTTTTTTTATTTTAATATCTAAATTATTTAGTACATCATTTCTTTTTACAACTTTAAACCATTTCTTCTTAATATATGATTTGTGTATATTCATACAATTAATTACGGTATCCATTTTATGCCTCCATAATTAATTTTAGATAAAAATTAATATCTAAATCATTGAATTTATCTGCGTTCTGAATTTTTTATTATTTTCATATATTTCCGCCAAACACCTTGAACCTTTATTGCACATCCTTAATATCGGACTATTTTTCCAAATATCAATTAAGTTATCTTCAAATATATTACCTAATTTTACTTTAAATTCTCCACATGGTTGAATATCTCCATTAACCGCTATGGCAAAAAATAATCCACAATTTTTACTAATTTTTTCTATTTCAAACTTTCTACCAATATTTAATTCTTTTTTAATTAAAGCAGCTCTACCCACAAACATACATTTTCTTGTAATATGTGTAATATTTTTAAGTTTTAATTCTTCTTGTAACTTCCTTATTGATGCTTTGTTTTCATTTGTTATTACCGAGGACACTGAAATTCCTATACTACTATGTTTTACTAATTCTATACTTTTTCTAATAACATTATATACATTTCCTCCCATTATTTTATTGTTAATATCTGGGTCATTTCCGTGTAAACTAATTTGAATCCATTTAATTCCCAACTTTTCAAGTTTTTTAATATTACTTGGATTAATAAAGGTTCCATTGGTTGTTATAGTGACTTCGAGTTTCTTTTTTCTGAGTTCTTTGATAATGTTAAAAAATAATGGATGACTCATTGGTTCTCCACCACTTAATGAAACATATATACATCCAACTTCTTTGATTTTTCTTGCAACTTCTTTTATTTTGGTAATATTTAAGTTTTCAAAATCTTTATGATGAGTAGAATTCATACTGCAAAATGAACATTTCAAATTACAATAGTTTGTTATATTCCATTCGCAGCTAACAGGCCGTTTCATTTGCCTCTACTCCTCTCCAACACAATGGATCAGATGCTTTTATATCCCCGGTTGTAAGATATGCACTAGCTCTGCAGCCTCCTCTGCAATCATCCAGGAGGTCGCAGGAACTACATTTCCCTTTTAATTCTATAACTTGCCTCCATATTGAAAAACCTTTGCTTTTATTCCAAATGGTTTTTAAAGAATTTTCTCGAATATTTCCACATATCCATTTTTCATCAGTTAAAATTCCACAAGCTGTCACATCTCCAAAAGGATTAATATTTACATTACATGTGCCTGCACCACAATTGTTAATTAGGAATGAACTTTTGTTAGTATTAAAAACTTTTTGTCCAATTAAACTGGGAACAAAACACGGTAATATCAAATTAAATTTTTTTTGTCTAACAAGAGAATGATTATAAACTCTATCAATTATTTCTTTTATCTTATTTAACTCAACAAATAGTTCACCTAAATTATCAACAGCATTTCCTTGAAGTAATAAAAACTGCAATCTCATATTTTTCACACCAATACTATTAAGAAAATTAATTAATGTATAAAGATCTTCAACATTTTTCTTGTGTACTAAAGTAGCTACTGAAACTGGTATTTTAGCATTTATCAAGTGCTGAATTGCTTCTATAGTTCTTGAAAAGGTATTTTCCCCTCTAATAAACTCATGTTGTTCTTCATTAATTCCGTCCAGACTAATTTGTACTCCGTTTATTCCTATATTTTTCATTTTTTTAGCAGCATATTTATCTATGTATAAACCATTGGTTGCTACAGTTGTAATAATATTTTTTTTGCAAACATATTCGGCTAATTCAAAAAAATCTTTTCTAATCATAGGTTCCCCACCAGCGAATTGAAAGGAAATTATTTTTAAATCCGATAATTCATCAAATAATTTTTTAGCTTCTAAAGTTGTAAGTTCTTTATTCACATTATTATTGTTATTACTGTCCCCAAAGCAACAGTGCAAACAATTTAAGTTACATCTATACGTAACATCCCAACAAACAAATATTGGACTGGAAAATATTTTATTCATATATTATACCTTCCTTTCGGGCATCTGAAATAAATTCTTCAAAGAACTTTTCTATTTCTTCTTCGAGACTATCTGGATATAGACACTTTAATTCTTCTATAATCTGTCTTTTTGTTTTATTATTTAAACGCTTTATTATTTCATTAGCAGATTCATTTAACTCAATTAATTTACCTTTTTCTGTATCAAAAATAACAGAATCTTCTTCTCTATAAATTAAACCATCTTTTAATTTCATTTTGCTATCCCTCCAATACCTTTTATTCTCATAAACCTAATAAGAAATTTTCTTATGGTCCAGCATCAAAATATTTGTGAGAAACTTTTTTATCTATTCTTTTGCGTTTCATTTTTTTAATTTTATTTTTTAAAATAATTTTATCTTTGTCAGGAATATTCTTTCTATTAGTTTAATTCTCTCTTTTGATATGTGATTTAATAATAGCAGGTTAATAATTCTAACCTGCTATTAATTTATAAATCATTATAAACTTATGTAGGAATTACAACACAACCGGTCTTGCTCATACACACAGTAATTTCTACAACTGTAAATTTAGGTTTTTTCATTTTTTTATTTCTCTTCATTTTTTCACCTCCTTTCATGATTTAATTTTTACTATCTTCCAAAATTCTAAAAGTACTATGTTTACAATACTTTCACATTACCTTGAAAAAGGTTTTACCTCCCTGGTGTATAATATAATTAAATTAACTATTTATTTATTTATTTAATTCGATAAGGTGAAATTATACACTTTTATCTTAATTTTGCTTATAATAAATATATAAAATCTAATACTTATATCCTTACTATTTTTATTATATTGATTGCTTTATTATTTCTGAAATTTCAAATCATGTTGCGTAAGCAGGATGATTTTGTTCAATTTATAACTTTCTCCTTAACATTTACTAAGCACTGCTTCTGAAGTTAGTAGAACTGATTATTCTCTTGTTTTCATAATTAAGACTATTTTTAGTGATAATGTGATTTTTTTAACTAGGAAAAAATAGCAAAATTTCTTGACTTATTTATTTTTATATTATATATGATTTAAAATTTTTATTTTCATTTATTCAATTTATAATTATTTTAGCAAAAAAAAAATAACATCTGAGCAAATTTTTCATTTCTTATATTTGATAATTTTATATAATTGTTACTATTTTTATGTTTTTATTATTAAATTTTTATTTATTTATATTAATAAAACAATTAAAAATAAGTTTAATTTATATGTTTATATAAAACAATAATAAACTGAATTATAAATAGTAAGATATGTTTACTTTTCTGTTCTCTAAAAAAAGAGCGAATAATCAAAAACTTTATTTGTCAAGAAAACATTTGAACCAAATGGAATTGAAAAACAGTTATTTCCAGGAATACTCCACAAATGCAGAGGCTTTAAAAAGAATCAATTTAAAATTGAGGTCATAAAAAAACACCAGGGATTTTATTTTGCCCCGGTGTTTTTTATCTTTTTCCCGATTTTGACCGTGTATAATTAAAATAGAAAATTATAATACATATAATAATATTTAAGTATAATAATTATTTAGTATGATTTGATTTAGTTCTTGTTGTATTGTATAGCATTGATAATTCTAATGTTGATTTAGAAAAAATATTGCTAAAAACCTTGCATCTTTAAAAACACAGTTATAAAAAACGAATGTTTTTTATAAAGAATTGGATTATTTCTAAATAAAAAATATCTAATCATTCTGCTTGCACAGCATGATTAAATATATGCCAGAATTATTAAATTATTTCTCAGAAATAGATTCTCCTGTTCTGCTGAATTTATTATCGCGATATCCAACATTAAAATCCATATTAAATCATAAAAGAAAAGTTGCAAATTTGCTTACTTCGGCAAATGTATAAAAATTAAGCTTTTATACATTGATATTTGACGATTTACTATTATTTTTAAAATATCAATCTGTTTATATCGAGGATGAAAATTTTTAAATTAAAATAATAAATGCGATAAGAATCTACCGATATTTTGTGTATTAACGAAAGATGATATAATATATAATGCATATTATAATGTTATATCTCCAAATTTCACAAATCCAAATAAAATAGAGATTCTATTAGTTTTTCATCAAATAAATTAGTCTTTTTCATAGATAATTAGTATACATTCAATAACAACCAAAGATAAACCATAAACTTCAAGGATCCCGAGTGACGGCCATATTGGGAGTAAAAGTCCAACAATTGCGGCAATAAAAATGGTTATAAAGCAATTTCTAATCTTCTTGTCATAGCTTCCAAGACCGTATAATAGGTTTCCAGTATAGAAAAACAAGAATGTAGAAAGCGCTATAAAATCGTGTGATTTCGTCCCATCAGAGAAAACCCCAGAAAGAATCATAAAAATTCCTGATATTATAACATAAGAGCCTCCAACAATTTTAAGTTTATTTTCGGAGTGTGAAATAACAAGAAATCCATGGATACTCATAAAAATTCCACCGATTATGACTCCTACAGAAAAAATCCATGACGATAAAGCAAGCGCAGGTTTTCCAAGTTTGCTGAAAGTATAGCTGAGAATATTCCACCAATTTTTATTAATAAAAATACTAACACTTGTAAAAATAAAAAATATTATTATGCTTAATAGTCCGAAAGCTCGTCTCATTTAGACGCACCTCACAAAAATTATATAGATAATCACTATTATTTCACAATAATCATCATTAATCAACTATTAATAATTTAAGTAGAATTTTGGATAGTTCCCAATAACCCCCCTTCAATTCATTTTCGAAGGACTTTCAAATTTGTTTTTATAAACCAAATATGTAATTTTATTCCATTTTCTTCTTCTGTTATATATTCAAAATCTTTTATTGCATTAGAGTATATTATTAACCACCCTTCTTTTAATCCAATTCTCTTTAAGTATTCTAACAATTGTTTTTTGGCATTTTCATATTTTTTCGGTCCTGGATTTCTTTTTATTTCTATCAGATATTTTTGTTCTTTATATCTTATTAGTAAATCTATCTTTCCCCCACCTACTTCTACTTCTGTTAATACTTCTCCTCCTAATTCTTCCATATATGTATTTAAAAATATATCAAGATTATATTGATATACTCCTTCATATAATTTTTTTCCTTTAAACATCTGTCCTCCACGTTTTTTTATATACTCTATATATTTTTTCATAAGTTCGTTTATTTTTAGCTTTCCGTCTTTTGTAAAGTATTTTGATAAGTTCTCATAAAAATTTATTATATAATCTCTTTCTCCATTTACTTTTGGTTTAAACCTTGCATATAATGCTTTATAGTATAGT
>NZ_FQUI01000050.1 GCF_900129175.1 Marinitoga hydrogenitolerans DSM 16785 | reverse complement strand
CAAGTGAAAAACTATACTCTAGTTTAGAAATCTTTTTTAAGAGAACAAGTCTCAGGGGGATGTTATCTAAAACTATTTTACCAGAGGTAAAACTTAAAAACAAGCAAAAAATAAATACTGAAAAAGATGCTCAATAGAAAACTACTAATATAAAACATATAACTAAAAACACATAAATCAATATAAATAAAATATATTTACTTTTCAAAGAGCATATAAATAATAATAATAATCAATAACAATAATATAATTATTCTATACTAATTATACGAGGGGGAGGGGGATGTACGATAAAAATATTATTATTTATCCAATTTACAGATTTTTTATAAACTTCCGCATTATTGGACCCATACACATTCCTTATCTACTCTTCAAAGGTTTAAATTATTCTCAAATTATGTTATTACAAAGTATTTATTCCGTTTCTATCTTTTTATTTGAAGTCCCAACCGGAAGTTTAGCCGATAAAGTTTCAAGAAAATTTTCTCTTTTTTTATCCGGAATATTTGCCGCATTGGGTCTAACCTTATATATAATTTTTAATTCATTTTTGATATTTGTTTTAGCTGAAATACTTTTTGGAATTGGTTTAACATTATCAAGTGGTGCAGATTCTGCTCTACTTTATGAAAGTTTAATCAAATTAAATCGAAAAAAAGATTTTCAGGTCATAGAAGGAAAAAGTAACTATTATTTGTTTTTAGGTCATGCTTTTGGTTCCATCCTCAGTAGTTTTTTATACTCATATAATAAGTTTCTTCCGTTCTGGCTTAGCACATTGAGTGTATTAATTGGTTCTATTGCTGCATTCTTTTTTATAGAAACAGATAGAGAAAAAAGCAAACATAATTATACTATACATATTTTTAAAAGTTTCAAAATAGCTATAAACACCCCTCGCATTGTATGGGCTTTACTATATGCTAGTTTCTATGGCTTTATATATAGAGTAGGCTTTTGGTTATATCAACCATATTTTTCCACAATAAATATTGATGTTAAATGGTACGGAGTAATATTTTTTGGATTCAATATAATTGCCGCATGGGCTTCAAAATATTTATCACCTAAAATTAAAGATACTCGCCCAAGAAAAGTATTATTAAGTTTAATAATGCTGATGACTTTAAGTTTTATTTTACCTGTAATTTTTATATCAAAGTTTGCAATCGCTTTTTTAGCATTACAACAAATTGTTAGAAGTCTTTATAGGCCTACTATGAATTTTTATATTAATCACCAGGTAGAAGATAAATATAGAGCAACTGTAATTTCTATGGTTAGTTTAGCAGCAAATCTAAGTTTCGCTATATTGGCACCATTTGTGGGCATGGTTTTAGATTACAAAGGAACCATTTTTACATACATTATTGTTGGTATTATTTCGCTTATAGGTACTATAAAATTATTTTTATTAAGAAAAAAACAAAAGAGTTTAAAAGAAAAAATGAACGCTTTCTGATAAGCGTTCATTTTTATGGATAAATTTTATTCCACTCTCTTTCATATTGTAAAACCTTTTTTAAATAATCAGAGGTTTCTTTCCTTGTATTGGATAAAAGATAATTATATAATCCACTTAAATTCATCTTTTCTAAGTTTAACCCTCTAACTCTTTTGGATATTGCTACAGGTCCCATATTATATCCTGCTATAACCATATACTTTCGTTTTGAATATTCTTTTTCGAATTTGAAATATTTCGTATGTAATAAATATATATATGTTGTCCCGTATAATATATTCTTTTCCGGGTTGTATAATTCATTTATCAAAGCTCTGGGGTTTGGTTTTCTTTTAAATAAATATATATATGCTTCTGTTGCTCCATACCTCGGGATTAACTGCATCAATCCTAAAGCGCCACTTCTGGATCTTGAATTTGGTAAAAAAGAAGATTCTTTTTGTATTATGGATAATATAAATGGTCTTGGAATACCATATTTACTTTTAACATTATTTATTAAAGGAATATATTGTTTTGCTCTTTCTAAAAAGGGATTTTTTATTATAGGTATCTTTGTTTTATATATTATTTTATCTTTTATCTCCTTTTCTTTTTGAATTTTAGGATTCTCAATATCTTTCACTTTTATTAAATTATCCAGTATGGGTTTTTTCGTGTATACATCTTTTTTATTAACAGTTCTTTTTATTTGCTCTTTTATTTTTTCTTTCACTTTTTCTTTCGGCACTTTTTTATCAACGATAATTTTAACTTCCATATATCCATTTTTGTTTTCTTCGTTTCTATCAAAAGTAACAACTGAAAATGATTTTAAATCATCTGAAAAGTCATACCATTTATGTGAATCATATTCAAACGTTTCTCCCCATATTTTTTCGAAATTATTCATAAACTCCTTTTCTTGTTTATTATATTCTTCATAATATTTGTCCCATTCTTTTTGACTTTCTTCATATAATTTTTTCCATTGTTCATCCATATAATTCAAATGTTCATTCCATTCTTCATTTATTTCATTCACATACTTGTTAAATTCATCTGAAAATAAATTATTATTTAAATCTATATCCATATTTATTTCTGGCATTTTAAAAGGATCTTCTTCAGAAAAAATTAAAATAACCATTAAAACGTATATGAATAAATATATTTTTTTCACAAGTCCACCCCCAAATATTTTTTTATCTGTCCTTTTATTGTTTTTGAAAGCTCAAGAACTATTATATTATAAATATTAATCCCAAAAATATATATGATTATTGAAATCATATATAAAATTTTGTTTTCAAATATATATTTTGGAATATAAAATGGAAAAAACCTTAAAATAGAAATAATTGCTATAATAGCACTTAATGAAGAAATCAAGAATCTGTTTTTTTTAGAATAAACAAACAAAACATGTGGAATAAAAAATAATAATACTAAAGGAAAAGCTTGAAAAAATAGTCCAAAAAGATTTGTAATAAACAAAAAGCCCACTATGAATATTATAGAATAATATATACTATTCAATAGTGGGATGAATGTTGGTAATAATAAAGGAATTATATTTGGCGCTATACGAAAGATCTTTGCTATTAAATATAATATTACTGCGATGGATAAAAATAATGCTGTTAATATTTTTTTTATTTTTAAATACACGAACAGAGATCTCCTCCTGCACATTCACAACATGTATCTGCAACAGCAATAGTCCCTATACATTGTAAGCATTCCATACAATCATCATTCCTTCTATAATAACCAGCTCTGAACTTATAGAGTTCTTCTTTCATTTTTTCATCGCTTTTATATTCATTGAATTTATCTTTCCAACTAAATTTTTTATTCATAAATATCTCACCTCACATTTTTCATATTTTCATTTTTATTATAACACAAAAAATGCGGTGACAAAAGTCACCGCTTACATATTTCTATACTTATGGAATAGAATTGTACATTAAAATTCCTAATCCTGCTAAACCTGATATTATACCTATCCAACTTAACCAATATGCCTGATTAGCTTTTTTCTCAATTTTATCAATTCTTGCTTTCTCTACAACAGCATCTGATGTTGCATATTTTGCCAATTCATTTTCTAAATCTGTTTTCGTTACGTAATTTCCAAATTTAGCATCAATATCTGATTTAACTGCATATTTATCTAAATCTGTTTTTAATGCATAATTCTTTAATGTTGAATTCAAATCACCAAATGTTGGATAATTTTTCAAATCGGCAAAAGTTGGATATTCTTTTAATGCATCTTTAGTTACGTAATTATCAAATTTTAACTCTAATTCTTTAACTTTTTCTCCATTGTTCATTAAGTTTGATTCAATTTTTTCTAATTTTGAATTTAATTCATTATATGAATCTCCTAACACTTTATAAGAACTTTCTAAATCTGAAACTTTTGAATTTAGAGATTGAATTTCTAACGATACTTTGTTTAAGTCTTCTACTTTAACATAATCTTTTAAATATTCACTAACTTTTTCATCTATTGTTGTATTAACTGCATCAATATTTGCTTTTAAGGACAATTTTGAATCGAATTTTGCTATTTCAGCTTTTATGCTATCTAAATCAACTGCATTTACTTTATTTTCTAATTCGGCAATTTTATTAGCCAATACACCTATTGATTCTATTGCTGCTTTATTTGAAGCTACCTCTTTTTTTAAGGAAGTTAAGTCTGTTGACAATGCTTTTAATGTGCTTAATTCCATTTCTAATGAATTTATTCTTTCTTCTAATGCTTTATTTGATTCCAATTCAGATACTTTCTTTTCAACATTATCAATTTTCGAACTCAAATAGCTAATAACGTCATAAGCACTTTTTAATTCGTTTATAGATGTTTCTAATTCATTTATTTTTTTGTCCAATGATGTTGTGTCTATATTTGCAATAGCACTTTTAATCATTGCATTTACTTCTGCTTTTGATAATCCTTTTGATTCTTTAGAGATTTCTTGAACCTGTTTATCAAGAGTTACTACTTTTTCTGCTAATGTTGCAAATAATTGTTGTTCTACATATTTCAAAGCTCTATCTAATGCTACTGTAAGTTGGTATCTATTTACTTGAGATAACCCCTGGTATGTGCCATCAGGAAACCCTTCAATGATCCCCAAGGAAGATAACCTTTCAATTGAATCAAATGCCCAATGATTTACGGGAACATCTTTATAAGTTGTCGCTGCAAAGGAAAATACAGCTAAAGCTAATACCATTAAAATGATTAAAAGCTTTTTCATTCTAACACCTCCAAAAAATTTTTATTATTGTTTTCAAACTCTCAGTTCTATTTTACCACAAAAATCAAAAAAAATGGTAAAATAAATTGATATTTTTAGACACATTTTTATGATATACTTTAATTAATCATTTGGAATCATCGTTAATACTAATTTTATTTTCTATATTATAACTGCAAAATCCTAAAAAATATATATTATGGAGGTGTTTTAATGCGTTTAAAAAGAACACATAAATGCGGAGAACTGAACATTCAAAATGTTGATGAAACAGTCATCTTAAATGGTTGGGTTGAAAGAATTAGAGATTTAGGAGGTATTAAATTTGGTTTACTAAGAGATAGATACGGTAAAATTCAATTTGTAATTGACCCTGAAAATAAAGATATTTATGATATAGCCAAAAATATCGGTAATGAGTATGTTATTGCTATAAAAGGTATTATTAGAAAAAGACCTGAAGATGCTATTAATAAAAACATGAAAACTGGTGAGATTGAAATTTTGGTTGAAGATTTAGAAATATTGGCAGAATCTGAAACACCACCAATTTATGTAAATAAAGATGAAGAAATCTCAGAAAATTTAAGACTAAAATATAGATATCTTGATTTAAGAAAAGAAAAAATGCAAAAAAATTTATTATTAAGACACAAAGCTTTACAAATAACAAGACAATATTTTTCTGAAAATGATTTTATGGAGATTGAAACACCATATTTAACAAAGAGTACTCCAGAAGGCGCAAGAGACTTTTTAGTTCCATCCAGACTAAAACCTGGCTCTTTTTATGCTTTACCACAATCTCCTCAATTGTTCAAACAATTACTTATGGTTTCTGGATTTGACAGGTATTTTCAAATTGCAAGATGTTTTAGAGATGAAGACTTTAGAGCTGATAGACAACCTGAATTTTCTCAAATAGATTTTGAATTGTCTTTTGTGGATATGGATGATATTTTAACCTTAACTGAAGGGTTATTAAAAAAATTATTTAAAGAATTAATAGATTATGATTTAAAACTTCCTTTAAGAAGATTTACATATGATGAAGCTATGAACAAATATGGTTCAGATAAACCAGATACAAGATATGGTCTGGAAATTCAAGATTTTACTGAAATTTTTGAGAATACCGGTGCTGCTTTTATTAAAAAAGCAATTGAAAATGGACAAAAAGTTAAAGGAATCGTTTTAGAAGGTAAAGCTACTAAATTTTCAAGAAAAAGAATTGATGAATATACAGAATTTGCTAAATCTGTTGGTGCTGGTGGGCTAATTTGGGTGAAAAATGAAAACAATAATATCAAGTCATCTATTAAAAAAATTGCTGAACCAGAATTAAATAAATTAATTGAAAATGAAATAATTAAAAATAATAATATTGCTTTTATCTTAGTAGGGGATAATAATGAAATAAATAAGATTTTAGGGCATATTAGAGTAAAATTAATTAAAGAAGAAATGGAAAAAAAAGACGGTTTTGATGTGTTATGGATTGTTGATTTCCCAATGTTTACATGGGATGAAGAAGAAAATAGATTAGTTGCTGAACATCATCCTTTTACAATGCCTAAATTAGATGAATTTGAAAAATTCGCTGATTCTGAACCCTTAAAGATAAGAGCTCAATGTTACGATTTAGTTATTAATGGTTATGAAATGGCGAGTGGAAGTATTAGGATACATAGAAAAGATTTACAAAATAAAATATTTGAATTAATAGGTTTAAACGAAAAAGAAATAAATGAAAAATTTGGATTCTTAATTGAGGCATTTAAATATGGTCCACCACCACATGGAGGTGCTGCTATTGGTTTTGATAGATTAATTGCTGTTATGGCTGGAGAAGAATCTATTAAAGAAGTTATTGCATTTCCAAAAACCGCAAGCGGCTCAGATCCAATGACTGAAGCACCTTCTTCAGTTTCGGAAAAACAATTAAAAGAATTAAAGATAAAACTAAATCTTTGAGGAGGAATAAAATGAAACTTTTTAAAGTAGCTATTGATGGGCCAGCTGGTTCAGGAAAAAGCACTATTGCCAAAGAAATTGCGAAAATATTTAACCTATTTTATCTCGATAGTGGCGCATTATATAGAGCTTTTGGGTATTACTTGAAAAAAATGGGTTTTGATTTAAATAATGAAAATGATATAATAAATGCGTTGAAAACTTTTGATATTAAAATAATTAAAAATGATTATTATCTTTTTAACGAAAAACTAGATTTTCAAATAAGAACTCCAGAAATAGGAAAAGCTGCATCAATTGTAGCAAAAAACCCTAATGTTCGTGAAAAAGTAAATCAAATTTTAAGAAATATTGCCAAAGTTCATAGTGTAGTTATAGATGGGCGGGATATTGGAACTGTTGTATTACCTGACGCTGATGTAAAGATTTTTTTAACTGCATCTATTGAAGAAAGAGCTAAAAGAAGATATAATGAATTAATTAAAAAAAATAAAAAAGTAAATTTTGAAGATGTGTTAATAGAGATTGAGAAAAGAGATAAAGCTGATTCCACAAGAAAAATAGCCCCTTTAAAACCTGCTGAAGATGCCATTATCGTTGATACTACTGGAAAAAATATTAAGGAAGTTATTACTGAAATAAAAAATATTATATTAAAAAAAATTAATTTGGAGTGAACTTTGTGGAAATAAGACTTGCATCAAAGATAGGGTTTTGTTACGGTGTTGAAAGAGCGTATAATAAAGCTTTAGAGTTGTCTAATAAACATGAAAAGGTTTATATATATGGTGATTTAGTTCATAATAATGATGTAAAAAGCGTACTTACATCGAAAGGTGTGAATTTTTTCTATTCTATCGATCATTTGCCCGATGATGCACATAATTCTGTTTGCATGATACGAGCTCATGGAATTCCAAAAAAAGATAAAAATTACCTACAGTCAAAATTTAAAGAAATAATCGATTTAACCTGTCCTATTGTTGAAAAGGTATTTAATTATGCTTATGAAATGCAACAAAAAGGATATTTTATTGTTGCTTATGGTAAAGAAGAGCATGCTGAAATGATTGGATTAAAGGGAAATGTCGATGAAAAGAAAATTAAGGTATTAAAAGAACCTGAACCATTTAATCATAATAAAATATGTATAATTACTCAAACTACGATGGATTATAATAATTTTAAAAATTTTTCTGCGAACATTGCAAAATTTTCTATGTATAATGAATTACTAATAAAAGATACTATATGTTATGAAACAAAAATTAGAGAAAATGAGGCAAAAGATATTGCAATTTGGTCAGAATTTGTTATAATAATAGGAGGAAAACACAGTTCTAATACAAGAAAGTTATATGAAATTTCTAAAAAATTAAATGAAAATTCTATTCATATTGACTCGATTAAAGAATTAAAAAATATTGATTTATCTAAATTTAAAAAAATAGGTATCTTAACTGGTACTTCTACACCAAATAAATCTATTAACGAAGTTATCGAATTTCTAAGGAGGGGTTTCTGATGGTTGGAGATAAAAGTGAATTTGAAAAACTTTTAAGTGAAGAAACGGAGTTTCAAATAAAAAAGGGGGATATTATACAGGGTGAAATTATCTCAATTAGCTCGGATGGATTATTTGTTTCCGCAGAAGGCAAACCCTTTGATGTGTATGTTGGAAAAGATTATTTATTAAATAACATCAAAGAATATAAATTGGGAAACGAAATTACAGTAAAATTATTAAAAATTAATGAAGCTGAAGGCCAAGCTTTTGGTTCCGAAAAAGCAGCAAAAAGAGATTCTATAATCGATGAAATAACAGAAGGAAAAGTTGTTAAAGGAAAAATCAAACAAAAAGTTGAAAAAGGTTATATTGTTGAATTAGAAAATGTTATAGATGCATTTTTACCTGGTTCTTTATCAATGTTAAATCCTCGTTCCGATTTTCCAAGAGAAGAAATGGATTTTCTTGTATTAAAAAACGAAAAGAGAAGAAAGAGAACTAATATTGTTGTATCAAGAAAAGGTGTAATTGAAAAATATGTTGATGAATTTTTCAGCAATCATCAATTAAATATGATAGTTGAAGGTATAATAAGCGGAATAAAAGAATTTGGTTTATTTGTCACTCTTAACCCTTATGTTACAGCATTAGCTCCAAAAAGTGAGTTGTCCTGGGATAAAAAATTTGATCATACAAAAGAATATAAAATAGGAGATAAAATCAAAGGCGTTATTATAAAACTTGACAAAGAAAACAAAAAGGTTTCTATTTCTGTAAAAAGATTGAAGGATGATCCATGGGAAAATATTGAAAAAAAATTCCCTATTGATTCGATTGTTACTGGAGAAGTTGTTGATATTTTCCCATTTGGTTTTGCAATTAGGTTAGATGAAGGCGTTGAAGGGCTTGTTCACGAATCAGAGATTTTCTGGACAGGAAAGGGTAGAATTGAGGATGTTGTGAAAATAGGAGACTTAGTTAAAGTTAAAATTCTTGATGTGGATAAAGATAAGAAAAAAATTACTTTAAGTTATAAACAGGTTATAGGAGATCCATGGGAAAATGTTGATGAAACAATCAAAGAAGGGGATATTATTGAAAGTCAAGTTGAAAAGCTTTTACCAAATGGAATTATTGTGAAGTTAAATAATAATCTAACTGGTTTTTCTCATGTTTCAGAATTATCCTGGAATTTCGTTGATAATGTGGAAGATTTATTTAAAGAAGGAGATAAGGTTAAGGTTAAAGTTTTGCACGTCGATAAAGAGAATAGAAAAATCAAATTAAGTGTAAAACAAACAAAAGATAATCCTTGGAAAAAAGTATCAAATGAATTAAAAACAGGCGATAAAATTAAGGGTAAGGTTTTAAAATACGTTGGAAAAGGTGCTGTTATTTTAGTTGATGATTATGAAGTTGAAGCATTTATACCGAAATCGAAAATAGAATTAAACGAAGGTGAAAATATAGAAAATGTTTTAAAAATTGGTAGTGCTGTAGAGGGAGAAATTCTCTCCATTGAATTTGAAAACGAAGAACAAAAAGGGAGTATGGTTATAAGTTTAATAAAATAATAGAGGTGAAATAATGAAACCAGTTGTGCTAATAATTGGAAAACCAAATGTAGGTAAATCAACAATTTTTAATAGGTTGATTAAGGAGAAAAAGGCTATAGTAATGGATTACCCAGGAGTTACTAGAGATCAAATTTTTAGTGAGGCACGCTATGATGGGCGTGCCTTCACCTTAGTTGATACTTGTGGTATCTTTGAAGAACCGACAAATGAATTAGAAGAAGTTGCAAAAAACAAGGTTATGGAATCTTTAAATGACTCGGATTTAATATTATTTATTGTTGATGGGAAAAATGGTTTAACAGCTGAAGATTATTATTTAGCTAATGTTTTAAGAAAAGTAAAAAACAAAGTCGTTCTTGTTGCAAATAAAGTAGAATCTTATGAAAAATTTGAAATCAATATTTTACCTGAACTATATAAACTTGGTTTAGGAAAACCTATCCCTATTTCTGCTGAACATAATAAAAATTTAGATGAATTGATTGATAAAATTTTCGAAAAAATCCCTCAATTTGAAATTGAAGAAGAGGATCATGAGGATATTATTAAAGTTGCCTTAATTGGAAGAGCTAATGCTGGTAAATCTTCTTTATTTAATGCTATTACGGGAATTGATAGAGCTATTGTTTCTGATATTCCAGGAACAACTAGGGATAGTATTGATGAATTAGTGGAAATAAATGGACAAAAATATCTTTTTATTGATACTGCAGGATTGAAAAGAAAATCAAAAACAAATTATGGAAGTGTTGAAATGTATAGCACTGTTAGAACAATACGAGCCATTGAAAATTCTGACGTTGTTGTATTATTGATTGATGCTGTTGAAGGAATAACTCAACAAGATAAAAAAGTTGTAGGTACTGCAGAAAACAGAGGAAAAGCAACTGTTATTGCTTTCAATAAGTGGGATTTAGTAAAATATCATGATAAACGTATAGAAGAGTATTTGAATTTATTTAAAAAAGAATTATATTTTGTGAATTATAGCCCCGTTATATTTACATCTGCAGCTAAACATTGGGGAATTGAAAAATTAATGGATGCTATTGATACTGCTTATAAATCTTATACTAGAAGAATCCCAACTAGCGCATTAAATGCCGCATTAGAAAGATTTATGATGGTTTCCCCTCCTCCTATTAGAAAAGGAAAAAGAATAAAAATATATTACGGAACACAAGTGGATATAAGACCACCTGTATTTGCATTTTTTAGCAACATGCCGCAACAAATTCCAAAATCTTATCAAAGAGCTATTCAAAATATGATTAGAAGATATATTGATCCGTTCATTGGCTCACCAGTATTTATAAAATTTAAAAATAGGAAAAAATAATGAGGTGATTATGTTGACTGCTTTTTTATGGGTGTTATTTGGATATTTATGCGGTTCTATACCTTTTAGTTTTATTATTGCTAGATTAAAGGGTATTGATATTACACAAGTTGGTAGCGGAAATGTTGGTGGAACTAATGTTTTGCGTAGTGCGGGAGCTTTTTATGGTATTTTAAGTATGATTTTAGATGTTTTAAAAGCTTTCATACCTACATTTCTTGCTCTTAATTTTAGTGGAGAAATTGCTTATTTTGTTGCTTTTTTTACTGTAATTGGTCATATATACCCTATATGGTTGAAATTTAAAGGAGGTAAAGGAGTTGCCTCTACTGTTGGAACTTATTTTGCTCTCAATCCAACTTTAGCTTTAATTTTTTATTTAATTTGGCTCCCATTAGTTTTAACAACAAAATATGTTTCTTTAGCTTCAATTTCAACTTTATCTATTATTGGATTTATCAGTTTTATTTATTCGCCGAAGCTTGGCTTATTAAATGTTTTATTAGCATTAATTAGCATTTATAAACATAGATCAAATATAAATAGATTGTTGAACAAGACTGAAAGAAAAACCGACATAATAGAAATTTTCAAAAACTCCATAAAAAAATGAAGAAAATATTAATTATATTTTTATTATTTTCATTAACTTTAGCTTTTTCTCAAAATTTAACAGAAAGCGAAAAAATGGCTCGAAAATTATTTTCAGAGAGCCTTGATTCTTTTTTTTCTGGAAAAAAATATGATGCTCGATTGAAATTAGAAGAAGCAATGACTAATCAAATTTATTTAAAAGATGTTCCTTATTTTTGGTATTATGCTGCAAAACTTGATCTTTTATTAGGAAAAATCGAAAAAGCTAAAGAAGACTTAAATAATATTTTATTTTTTTCTCCTTCTAATAGTGAAGCAATATCGCTTTTAAATTTTATTAATTCTTTAAATAATATTGAAAAATCTTTATCTCCTCAAATAAAAATAAAAGAACTTAAAAAGATAAAAAACATTATAAATGCTAATGAAAAATTTTTTATTGCTAATGATTTCATAGTAATTAATTCTTTTGTATATTTATTGGATATACAAAATAAATTAATTTATTATACAAATTTAGATAATTCAGAAGAAAATTGGATTAAGTTAAATTCTGTAATAGATAAAAATTTTATTCCTTTTAATATTTATTATGATGAAAGAACAGATTATTTCTATATTTCTGGCAATACTGGGCTTTATGTTATAAAGAATTTTTCTCAGCAAAAGCAATTCTTTTTTGAAAAAATTAATAAATTTACAAATCTTTTATTATTCGGAATTGATCGAAGTGGAAGATTGTGGACTTTTTATGCAAAAAATAATAGTATAATAATTCTTGATTATGCTGGTAATTCTTTAGAAGAAATACCTTTGGACAACAAATATGTTATAACTTCTGGAAATTATTTTGAAAATAAAATCAGCCTTATTGACATAAAAAATAGACAAATTTTACAATTTTCCACTATTACAAAAAAAATTGAAAAAGTTTTTCCTATAAAAAGCAAACATTTACCATTGAGTATTATTTCTCTTCCATATAACAATCTTTTAATCTCTTTTATGAATGATGGAACTTATTTATTTCAAGATAATAAATTTACTAAATTGTTTGATTTTTCTTATTTATTGAATTATAATAATGGAATTTTGATGAAATTTGATTATTCGAAATATGAGTTAGTATTGGATCAAATTGATTTTATTAGTGATATATCTCCATATTATGTATTCTTATATGGAATTGATTTTAATGTTCCTGATATGACCATAAATTTAAAAATAAATACTATTGCTCCTGGAAATAATTTAATTAATTTTATTGATAGGAAAATTTATATTACTGATTCAGAAGGACGTTATGCATTTGATTATAAAAGAAAGTTAGAAAAACCATATTTTTATAATTTTGATAATATGGAATATCTTTTCTTAGAAATGCTTCCACTCCTAAAAAATGATTCAATAGTTATTTTAAATGACGAAAATAACTCTAATTTTGAAAAATATATCAATATAACAAATATTGTTCCTTTCTTATTTACTAATATTTCTTTATACATAATATCAGATACTCCTATAAGTGAAAAAGTTAGAAAACTTGTAAGATTAACCGGTGGTGCAATAGTTCCCAAAAAATATTTTGTAACTTTTGATAATTATATTAAAAATAATAAAAAAATTATACAAAATATTTCTTATAAAATTTTTCCTCCTATTGCTCCTGGTATTAGACCAGTAAAGATTTATTTACAATTAGGTAGTAAAATAATAAATGATACAATGTATTATTATTCGGAAGGTGTTGGAATTGCAGAATAAAAGTGCTTATTACTTGAACCTTGGAAATAAATATTTGAATTTAAACAATGTAGATTTAGCTATTAAAAATTATTTATTAGCTTTAGAAGAAGATCCAGAAAATTTTTTAATTTATCATAATCTTGGTGTATCTTATTTAATAAAAAATGAACCAAAGTTGGCTTTCGAAAATTTCAAAAAATCTATTGAAAATGGTTTTAAAACTGTAGAAACATATTATTATTATTTAAAAGCTGCTTTTGATTGTGGAAATTATGAGGAATGCCTAAGAGTAAAAGCAAATGAAAATTTTTTTATAGATATGAACCTAATTAAAATAAAAGCAGCTATGAAATTAAATAAATATAATCTTGCGCTGGAAATTTTAGAACAATTAAAAATGAATGGTTTTTCAAGTCAAGAGCTAAATTTAATGGAAAAAATAATTAATTTAAGGAATATATAGGAGGTTATAGCTGTGAAATTAAAAACATCTATTTTTTTAATTTTATTATTAACAGTTTCTATCTTTGCAAATTATACACTTAGAACGGGTGATGTTTTAGGATTATGGGTTTTTGGATACCCTGAATATTCAAATCAAAAAATAATAGTTGGTCCTGATGGAATTATTACAGTTCCTCCAATTGGAAGATTAAACGCTTATGGTAAAACAATAGAAAATCTTGAAAAAGAAATAAAAGAAAAGATCAGTACATATATAAAATCACCTAATGTAACTTTAGGTGTTATAAATTATGCTCCATTTGAGGTTCAAGTAATAGGTAATGTGAAAAAATCTGGTATTATTCAACTTCCAAAACCCACATTAACTTTAACAAAAATTATATCTTTAAGTGGTGGTTTTGCAGAACCTTGGAAAAGTTCTTATGCAATTGTAAAATATCCAAATGGAAAAGAAGAAAAAGTTGATATAACAAATTTATTCAAAGGTTTATTATTAAAAGACGATCCTATTGTTCCTGAAAATTCAACTATTGTTATTCCTTTTGAATTCAATACAAATATTACAATTTATACAGATTTTGGTATAAAAACAATACAATATTTTGAAGGTATTACTTTAAAAGATATCATTTCATCATCAAATATCAACCCAGAAAATTTCGAGAGTTCTATTATTATATTAAGAAATGATACTGTTTTAAATTATACTTTTGAAGATTTAAAAAAGAATCAAAATATATCTCTTCAAAAAGGCGATACTGTTATTTTTAATAAATTAGAAAAATATGTTTATGTATTTGGATTAAATAAAGGTGGTAAGGTTATATTTGAAAAAAACGAACCTTTTACAATAAAAACATTGATGGCCAAATTGGGTGTTGAACCTAAATATATTACGTATACTGTTTATGATAAAGAAAATGGGAAAATAGATAATGTAGATGAAAATTCTAAATTAAAAGTTGGTGAAATTGTAGAATTTGAAAGTATAGAAAATTATGTTTATGTGAGTTCTAATAATGGCGGAGGAAAGATACTTTTTGATGTAAAAGAAAATTTTGATTTAAACACCTTATTAGGAAAAATGGGAATTGACAAAGCGGATTACAAAATAGAGGTTTTTAATCCTAATTCTGGTATGACCTTTGAAGCTACTGATAATACAAACTTTATTAAAGGAATGATAGTAAAACTTATTCCTGTTGAAAAGTTTGTTTT
>NZ_FQUI01000049.1 GCF_900129175.1 Marinitoga hydrogenitolerans DSM 16785 | reverse complement strand
TATATCTGGTCTTTCTACGTAATAACATGTCTTTTTATCAACGGGACCGCTTGTGCAGAATCTTCTCATATCTTCACCTCCGGTGTTACACGCCTTTGAATTTTCTTCAGAATTGTCAAATTTATAAAGCGATTTATTTTACTTCCTCAACATATTTCGCTTCCTTACCAACAAAGATAATTATAAACTTTTTCATTGTTTCATTTTTTGAGTTTAATTCATATGATTTCTTGTATTTTTCTATTTGTTCTTTTGCTTCTTTTATTTTTCTTTTTAATTTTTCTTCTGTGTATTCTTTTTGTTTTATGTATTTTACTTCTATTATCGCTTCATATGGCACTTCCTCATATCTTTTGAACATTACTATGTCTATATACCCATTCTCTACTGGATATTCCATTTTTACCATTGCATATGGCGTTAATACTAAATAACTATACATTATTGCTTTTATGTATTTTTCATCTAATCCCATGAATATTCTGTTGTCCATTTTACTTAATAAGTTTTCTATTTCTTTGGCAAATGGCTCTATTTTCCCATCTTCTAATATCGTTATTATTGCATTTTCTATTTCGTCTGTATCTATATATTCTGTTAGCCTTTCTTCTATGTATTCTGTAAAGTATTCTGAGAATATTTTTTTCATTGAGTAATTTGGTATTTTTAGATATGTTCTTAATCCTTCTTTTTCAAATGTCATGAACCCAAGATAGAATAATAGTGATTTTATATCTTTTATTTCTATCCTTTTTCCTGGATTGAACATTGTTGTGAGTTCTGGTAATGTTGTTCTTCCTGTTAATAGTATTTCGTTTAATAATTTCCCTATTATTTTTTTTGGACTTTCTTTTTCTTCTTGTTTTTCTTTTTCTGTTAGTTCTTTTTTGTTGTTTTTGTCTATTTTTACACCAAGCAATTCACCAAGACTGAATAAATTCTGTACTTTTTTGTAATCACTCATTATGTTGTCATCTATTATTTTTTCTGGTGGCATCTGTTCTCTTAGATATTCTATTATAAAATAAAATACCATATCAGGGTTATATACCCTGTTTTTGGCTTTTATATTGAATCTATATCCATTATAATTTTCCTGCATTTCTTTTAATAATTTTTCCGAATATATGTCATAATATTCTAATAATTCTTTTACTTCTTCTTCTTTGAATCCAAGCATTTCGTTGAATTCTGGTTTTGTGGTAATACTCATTGTTATATTAAAACCACTGGTTAATGAGTCTAACATTATTGGACTTACTCCTGTCATGAAGAGTCTTTCTATTATTGTTTGTGTTCCTTTTTTTATTTCTTCGTAGAATTTTCTTACAAATCCATGTTTTGTTACACTGTCTTTGAATAAATCAAGGTTAAAACTCAATAATTCATTTGCAAAGTGGTCGTATTCGTCTATTAATAAGTATATTGGTTTGTCAAGTCGTTTTTTTGATGCTGCTAAAAATTCTCTTAATATATCTGCTGGTTCTGTATATTCTTCTTTTATTATAATATTTTTATCATATTGTTCATTAAATGTCGTTAGAGAAGTAATTAAAACACTTTTAAAACTTCTTATTAACACATCTCTATCTTCTGTTTGAACTCCTGAAAAATTCATGTATAATATATAATAACTATTTTTTAATGGTGTTGGATTTTTTCCTATGTATAAGTCTTTAAATAATGCATCAAACTTATCTGCATAATTAATATCATAATATTTGGAGAGTGTATCTAAAAACAATGTTTTTCCAAATTTCCTTGGCCTTAAAAATACTATATTAGTTTCATTCAATGATTCTAATTTTTCTATATATTCTGTTCTGTCTATGTAATAATAATTCTGCATTATTACCCATTCAAAATTTTGTTTTCCATATGGTATTTTTTTTCTCATCGTTTCACCTCCACATGACATACCTCCGGTAGGGATTAGGATTAAAAATTGGATTTTAATTAAAAAAACTAATGAATTATAATATTTTTTTCTAAAAAGTCATATATAGAATTATTTTACCTTTGACGGATTTTCAAAATTGGTTTTGATAAACCAAATATGTAATTTTATTCCATTTTCTTCTTCTGTTATATATTCAAAATCTTTTATAGTATCTGAATAAATTATCAGCCATCCTTCAGTTAGTCCTTTTCTTTTTATATATTCTTTTATTTGCTTTGTTTATTATAACTATAATTTTCTTTTCTTTCTAGATAAAAACCAATTAAGTGCCAATCGGTATTTCCTTCACAAATTATTACCGTATTCATTATCTCAACTCCAGATTAAACTCTGTTATATTCTTTAATGCTTCCAAACCATTAAGTTTTAACATTTTCAGTTTACTTCTATATTCTTTAAAAGTAAATACTCTTATATTGTTTTTTATAATTTCTTTATCGTTAATATTTTCTAAAAATATTTTTAAAAATTCACGATTATGAGATGTTAAAAATAATTGATTATTATACTCTTTAGAATAATTAATCAATGTTTTAGAAAATGTGGGTATGGATTGCGGATGAAATGTTGCATCAACTTCTTCAATTAAATGTATTGAATTTTGATACATTACCATATTTCCTATCAGATAATAAAATCTTCAATTTTCCCATTTCTTTTTAAAGCACTAATCAATTTTATTTCATTTCATTAATTTCTAAACTTTCAAATCCTCTAAAATTTTTTATCTCGATTTTCCTTAATTTATTACCAATCATATTTATCCCTCCATATAGATAAGACATATATTATATAAATATAATATCATTCTTCTTCTGTACTCCTATTGCAATTTTTCCAACATTTCCACTTCCCAATAAAATTATATCACATTTTAGTAACTTCATTTGCAAATAATTCCGCAACTATTTCCATGAAAAACAAATAGGATATACTACAATCGTCAGCGCTGACAGAGAAAAAATACGAAGTATTTTTTAATGTTTTTGATTTCTTTAAAATTTTTAACCTATTACCGCGTAAGCGAGTAAAAACACTGGAGATGAGTAACAACGACAAACTTTGTTTGTCAGTTGTGAAAAAGCAACGCTTTTTCTTTGTATTGTTTTTGTTGAAATTTTAAAATAAAAATCCTATTCCCCACTGGAGGTGAGTTATAATGGCAAGCAAAATTAGTTTAGGCAACAAAGCAAGAATTTCATTTGATTATGGAGTAGATGAAAATGGAAAACAAATTATCAAAAGAAAATCCTTTTCATTAATTGCTGATGCAACAGATGACCAAGTATACACAGCATCTAATAACTTTGCATCATTATGTGAAAAACCATTAGTTGAAATTGAAAAAATTGAAACCTATGAATTACAAGCTTAAAATTAAAAATTTTAAACCTATACCCGCTGTAAGCGAGTAAAAACATCGGAGGTGAGTAACAACAACAAACACGTTTGTTAGTTGTGAAAAAGTAAAGCTTTTTCTTTATGTTTGTTATTATTGAAAGTTTAAATTAAAAATCTTATTAAACACCGGAGGTGAGTTATAATGGCGAGAAAACTTAGAATGTCCTTTGTAAACACAGTAGATGGCAAAAGAAAAACAATATATTTAAATGATCCAAGAACAGACTTAACAGAAACAGAAGTACAAAATGCAATGGATACCTTTGTTGGTGTTTTCATACCAACAGGATATGAAAAAGACAATGCAGCAATTGTAGACACAACAACTAATGAACTCTTTGATTTAATTAGCTAAAGCAGAACCGGGCTAAAAGCCCGGCTCTTTGAAACTATAAAAAAGAAAGGAGATTGAATTATGTGGGACTTTTTAAGAATTATATTATCAAATATTATGGAACAATTTTTTAAAATGCTACCATTAATAATAAACGAAGAGAACAAAAAGGAAAAAATTGATGAATTAAAAACCTTACAAAAAAATTTTAATAAAGAATTGAATAAACAAATAAAAATTCTATCTGCTGAAATTGACGAAAAATTCGATGAATTAAGGGATGAAATAGAAGATAAATAAAATAAAAACATGTTATTAAAAGCAATTTTTCTAAAATTTAAATTAAAAATATTGATTTTGTAACTTTTTTCTGGTATGATGTTACTGTATTCGTAATTAAAAATTTTAAAAAAGGGAGTGATGGGGATGATTAGTATTCCTTACTTTTGTAAGAAATACGAATTTAACAATCCAGATGTTTTAAGAAATTTAGTTAAATTCTTAGACATCAAACCTGTAACAGGGAACTCAAAGGCCAGAGGTATGAGATCCTACAGGGAAAAAGATTTACTTTTTGTTCTTAGTCAATTGCAAAAAATGGCTGAAGCAAAAAGGACAGAATCTGACGAGTTATGATTAACTCAACTAACCCGGTGAAAACCGGGTTCTGTTTTATTTCTTCAAAATCTTCTTAGTTAATTCCAAAAAATTATATTAAATCTTACCTTTCAATACTTCATTAATCATTTCACAGGAAATACCTTCACCTGCTAAAAATGCTTTTAGTCCTCCAGAAAAATTAAACTTCACATTTTCTTTACCAAAAATTCCTGTATATTTATTTATTAAAATCTCTTTATCTTTGAAAATTTTCCTTGCTTCTTCTTCGCTATACCATCTATTGCCTTTATTATTCTCAGAATAATCTATAACATAAGCTTTTCTTTTTTCTCCATCACTAAATACATTAAACATTATATTTCTCATCTGTAAATCATCCTCAGGAAAAGAATAACCTATAAAAATATATCTTTTCGCTTTTCTTAAAATATTTATTGTTTCTTCTTCCCACTTTTCTATTAAATATACAAATCTTCTATCAACATAACTCTGATAATACAAAGGAGCATTTATAATAGATGTCATAGTTCCACAATTTGGACATTTCATAAAATTTTTTGCAAGCAAATCATAATGTTCATTTTTGAAATCATCAAAGTCAGCAAAATATACACCACAATGGGGACAAACCCGTGTTCCAAACATTCCATGTGCTGCAAGGTATTTCATAATCCTATATGGTTTATTATTCTTGTTTTTATTATTTCTCTGAACAGAACTTTCATTCATACTAAAAATATATTTATCTTTCCTTTTCAAAATCAATTCACCAAAATCAAGATATAATCCAACATCTGTTGATCTATGATTAAATTCATTGTTTAACTTCATCATTTCCAAAAAAACTATTCCATCCCAATTTAATGTCACAACACCTAAAGAAGACATATAATATTCAGGATCAGCCGGATTATATTTTACAATTTTTTCATAATGTTCATTTATCATATACTGTTGTAAGCATTTACAAAATTCCCAATAATGTTCAAATTCTTTTATATTTTCTTTGAAACTTTCATACATGGACTTTTGAATTAAAAATTCAAAAGTTTTTTTCGCTTTGTATAATTCATCAACATCAAAATACTTATCTTTAACCTTTAATCCCTTTTTCTTTTCTAAGTTATAATCAAGCAAAGAAAATAAATTTGCCAAAAAACTATTATCATCACCAATTATAATTTCTGATATTTTTTTTAAAGTATCTATTTTCAATATATTATTAAGTTCATTATTTTTATCTTTCAAAATTTTATCAACAGATGGAAAAGGTTTATTATCTTTAATAAATTCTTTTATCTTATTAGACAAATCAAAAGTTGTCAAACCTCCAGCATTCCTCGAAAAACCAGCTCCCACAAAAATAATGTTTTCAGGCAATCTAACCTCACTGGTAAAACTCATTTAAATTACTCCTATCCAATCGATTTCAAACAATGGCTCAAATTTTTGAATATTTTTACAATTATATTTAATTCCATTTGTTTTAATTTTTACTTCAATCTTTTGGCCTTTTAATTGAATAAAATCACTAAATATGCAATGGTTATAACAATTACCATCAAACATTAAATATATAAATTTTTCAGTTTTTTGAAGTTCTTGAACACTATTATTATTCACATACAAAAATTCTTCATCTAATTCAACTTTTAAAAAGATATCTCCATTGCAAAAATAAATAGCAATAACTCTACCCTTTATTTCCATAATACCCCACCTCCCAAAAAATAATTGCAATATAATTATATCATAAATAAATTCGAAAAAGAATATAACAATATGACTTAATAAAAAATTTACTTGTTTTAACATATCAATGATTTGCAAAGAAAAGAAATTTTTCACAATTATCATTCTACGCTCATCTCAGCAAAAACTGAGATGAACAATAATTTGCTTAATTATCAACACTCCGCCATAATACCACTAATTCCAAAACACTTATAAATTTCTGGTAATATTATATCTCCGAAATATTCTGTAATAAATATCTTACTAAACAAATTACTAGAATATCTGATATATTCCTTTCTTAATGAGTATTTTCCACTTTTTGAAACTAATAAGTTATCCCAAATAATATCAATAAGAGAATCATCCCAATGAGTTCCGTGATGGGGGGCTATAAAATATTTAAAATAATCCATATTTTCTTTTTTTAAATATTCAACCATATGTCTTATATTATAACCTTCAGCATCCCCCATAAAAAGAACTTTATTTCCTTCATAAAAACCGATACTAAAATAATTTGCAACTTTCCTAAGTAAAGTATTTGCTTCTTTTGTTATTTCTGGTAATTCCTCTTTTTTTCTTTTTAATATTTTTTCTTCCTCTAATCGGTATTTGCTTTTAAAAATACCTTCTTTATGAAAATAATCAAAAAATTTTTCATTTTTCATTATACGTTCATATATTTCGGCTAATTTTTTATCTTCTTCTAAAGCTTCTTCAAATTTTTCTATTGCTTTTACTATTTTATTAGAAATTTCTTCATTCATAAACATTTTTTTTGGTGGCCATATTACTTTGATATTAGTTCCTTCTATTATATCACCTTGAAAAAGAGGTTTGTAATTAAAACTGGTATTATTTAAGCATTTCATAACTTCCAAAAAATCATATTCCATACTTCCTGATGAATTACCTAAAATTCTATTATTTATAGAAAGAAGGTATAAAAATATTTTACTACCTAAATCTTCATTATCTCTAACTATTTTTGGAATTCCAGGAAAATAAATATCTTTTAAATTATAAAAAAATCTACGATTTTTATTTTTACATAAATACAATAAACCATTATAATGATCAGAATGAAAGTGAGATAAAATGAATTTATCCGCCCACTCGAAATAATATATATTTCTAAAAAAACTCTCACAAGCTTTTTTACTAAAACTATTGTTTCCAGCGCCACAATCAATTTGAATATACTGCTTTTCACTTTCCATTAGCATACATAATCCATGTCCAACATTTGCCATAACTATTTTCATCTAAATCCCCATCCCTTCATAATTATTCAATTTTTTCTTTAAATATTTTCTGATAGAACTATCATTATTAATACTCAAAAATAACTTATATCAACTTTTATTTATTCAAATGATGTTCTAATTTCTTATATAATTTTATTCCAACAACAATACCCAACACACCAAAAATTACAATTCTCGAAAGTCTTTCAATAAAAGAAAACATTCCAAAATATTTTGCTATTAAATATTGTGAAATACCCAAAACAATTATTAAAAAGGCCCAACCAAATATATATTTTGCTGATATAGTTTTATCTTTTAAATTATATCTTACATTTAATGCATGGAAAAACAATAGGAAAAAATAAGATATTAATGTGGTTATTGCTGCCATTTCATATCCATATTTTGGTATTAATAAAATATTTAATACTATGTTTATTATTCCTGCTAGTACTGTTCCTATTGATATTAATCCTGTTTTTTTATAGAAAAAAGCAAAAATTGAAAAAATTGTATATAAGAATTGCATGTAATAAGATGCAACTATTATTGGTATTAATATCAAAGATATATTGTATTTATGAGGAGCCATTATTAATCCCAACTCTGGCGTTACAATAAATATTATTGATAAAATAATAACATATATTTCATTATAATACTTTGATTTTATGTTTATATCATTTCTCATACCTTCATACATTTTATCATAAAACCATGGTCCCCATGCAAGTTTTGTTGCTCCTAATATTATTAACGGTATCATTCCTAATGTATATGCATAACTATATAGTCCTACTTTTTCAGAGCCTATTATTTTTTGTATTACCAATCTATCAAATTGATTGAGGACAATCCCCGATAAATTATGCAATATTAAAGGTACTCCTATTAATAATGAATACTTCCATGCTTTTGGCCATATTAATTTTTTACCTTTAAGTGTTATTATCAAAAATAATATTGAAGATAATAATAAATTTGAGATTAAGTCACCATATATTCTTCCCATATATTTATTATTTTCTATTTTTAATAATAACCATATTGATAATCCTACCTTTAATAATGCATATATTAATCCTACCAGTGATCTTTTCTTATAATCCTTTTCAAATATTTTTATATAGAAATAAAATTGAAAAATAACTGACAAATATCCTGAAATTACTGCCAATATCAATATATTTTTTCGAATATTAAATAATGATGAAATTTGATTTTTAAATAATATTATAATTAAGAACTGTATTAAAAAACTTATTAATGACAAAAATAATGTTGATGATAAAAATTCTTTTTTCTTCTCTCTAAAATCCTTTACCCCTGTTCCTATTGATGCATTTAAATCTAATCCTGTAATAATGGCAAATACGCTTACAAAAGTATTATATAAAGAGACTATTCCGTATTCTTCAACTGTTAGTAATCTCGTAAAAATAGGAATGGTTATAAACGTCATTCCTTTTAATATAAAATCTGTTGCCATATACCATATCCCAGATTTTATTGCTGTGCTATTTTTTATTCTTTTTATTATCTGATTTATTTTCTATCACCACACAATATGAAATATCAAATCATCAAGGTTTTTTTCATTTGCATTAATAATCTAAAAATTACAAACTAAAAAAATCCATTCTTGTCAATTATTTCTACGATAGAAAAATCCTCTAAAATATTATTTAATATTCCTTTTTCATTTTTTATTCTTTCTATTGCTTTTTTTAAAATTATATTTTCAAACTTTTTAGGAATAACAATTATTCCTTCAATATCACCAAATATTAGATCACCAGGTTTTATTTGCACACCTTCTATTTTAATTGGTTTATTAATACTTTCTAATGTTGCTCTTTTTCTAACATCTTTAGAGCAATATCCTTTTGAAAATACTGGAAAATCCAAACTTTTTACATCTGAAAAATCTCTAGTTTTTCCATCAACTATACAACCAGATGCACCATTTTTTATTGCCAAATTTGCATTTAAATTACCAAAAAAAGCATAATCTTTTTCTTCATTTTCAACTACAATAATATCATTTTGAACTATTGTTTTGTATATATTCATAGCATCATATATACCTATAAACTCCTCATCATTTTTTAATTTTCTTAATTTTAGCGTTTTTGCTCTTCCAAAGATTTTCTTATTTTCTATATTTAATGAAAATCCTTTTATAAATCCATTAATATTCAAATCATCCATTACATCTGATAAAATAGCACTTGTAAAAAAATTTGATAAACTTCTAAGTTTTTTTACTTCTTCTTCCCTTAATCCTGACATAACATATTCTGCTAACTTAAAATCTTCAGGATAGTTTATATCAATAGCTTCTATAGCTTCTGCTTCTAGCAAATATGGATTTTTCCCTATCCTTCTTTTATAATCAAGAGCAACATGTTTTCTAGTAATATATAATCCCATAGTTTCAATAATAGTATCTTCTAAATCAAAACTATTAGGTATTTTTTCCAAATTATATTTAGGTCCTTTTTTATCCCATAGATATAATTTTTCCTTTCTAACCAGCACAACAGAATCATATTCTTTTTTATTTATCAATATTTCAATCCCTTTTTTTATTGTTTCTTTTTTAATAAAGGGACTAGTACAAAGAATTTGGATATATATATCTGCTTCAACTTTTTTAGCTTCATTAAAAAACAACATATGTCCATCTGTTTTATTTGTAGCAAGAGATGGATCTCTTTTCATTTTAATAAAATCCAAATAACTGGCAGCACCAAATACTTCTTCAGATTCGGAATCAAGATAAACTTCATCAATGAAATCACATTCTATTAACTTCTCTAATGTGTGAATAAATAAGGGCTTACCATCAATCAATTTTAAATTTTTTGATTTTATTCTAGAGCTTGTTCCCTTTACAGGTAAAAATGCTACAACTTTCATAATAATTCACCTCTCATAAAAATATTCTAATTCTTTATATCTTTTTTCTATTTTCTATAATAAAATTAATAGCATCTCTAACAGCTCCTTCTCCACCATTATATTTTGACACATAATCAGCAATATCTAATAATTCTTTTGATGCATTTTTTACTACAAATTTAAAACCAACCAATTTCATTAAAGGTAAATCATTTAAATCGTCACCTATGAATGCGAAATTGTCATTACATAGATTATATTTTTTTTTCAAAAACTCAAAAATTTTTATCTTATCTTTCACACCTTGATAAATTTCTTTAATACCCAATTCCTTCGCTCTATATAAAACTATTTTAGAACTCCTACCGCTTATTATAACGGGAATAATATCTTCATTAATTAACAATTTTATTCCTAATCCATCTTTAACATTAAATACTTTAAAACTCTCTCTATTTTCTCCAATATACAATTTCCCATCAGTTAATGTTCCATCTACATCCATAATAAATACTTTAATTCTAGATAATTTATCATTCATTATATATCCCTGCCTTTATTATATCATGCAATCTAAGCATACCAACTAATTTATTTTTTCTATTCACAACTGGTACTACTAAAATTGGTTTTTCTCTATTTTCCATCAATCTTAAAACATCGATAGCTTTTTCATCATCATAAACAAATACAGGGGTCTTTGTCATTATATCAACAACTTTTAAATTCAATTCTTCAATACTCTTAATTTTTCCAAGAAATCTTCTTAAATCCCCATCAGTTAAAATACCTAACAACCTTAAATCTTTATCTACAATCGCTACAGCTCCCAACCCTTTCTTACTCATTTCCATAATCGCATCTTTTACTGAACCATCTTTATAAACATACGAATTATCATTATCTTTTTTCATCAATGCTTCAACTTTGAACAATATTTTTTTCCCTAAAGACCCGTTTGGGTGAAATAACGCAAATTTTTCTGGAGTAATATTTTTTAATTTGGACAGTACAATGGCTAGAGCATCTCCAAAAACTAACATAGCTGTAGTACTAGTTGTCGGAGCAAGTTGATACGGGGATGCTTCAGATAATATGGGCAAAACAACATTAATATCAGTTAGTTCAGATAATGTTGAATTATTCCTACAAGTAATGCTAGAAATTTTTACTCTAAATTTTCTTAACGGTTTTATTAAATCTAAAACTTCTTCAGTTTCTCCACTTTTACTAAAAATTATTACAAAATCATCCTTAGATACAATTCCTAAATCGCCATGAAGTGCTTCTGAAGGATGCAAAAAGATAGACATAAACCCTAAACTATTCATTGTACCAACAATCTTTTTTCCAATAAGCCCAGCTTTTCCCATTCCTGTTATTATTACTTTACCTTTTAAATTCATTATTTCATTTACTAATAAAACAAATTTTCTATCAAAATTGTCTTTAATATATAATAATGTTTTTATTTCATTTTCAAAAACTTTGATAGCTTCTTTCAATATATCCATAATTTTATCACCTACATTTCATTTTTATCATTATTTTTAATCAACATATCGATATTCTTTATTTGTAATAATAACTTTTCTAAATTCTCTAATTTAATCATATTTGGACCATCTGACAATGCATTATCAGGATCAGGATGGACTTCCAAAAAAATTCCAGATATACCTATAGTAATTGCTGCTTTTGATAAATACTCTACATATTCTCTATTACCTCCTGTTTCCTTACCTTTTGCTCCAGGCTTTTGAACACTATGTGTTGCATCAAAAATCACAGGAAAACCTATTTTCTTCATTTCTACCAAACTGGTCATATCAACAACTAAATTATTATAGCCGAAGAATGTACCTCTTTCAGTTAAGATTACATCAGTATTTCCTGATTTTACTAATTTATCTACAACATTCTTCATATCCCATGGAGCTAAAAATTGCCCTTTTTTTATATTTACCGGTTTTCCCGTTTTAGCAGCAGCAACAATAAGATCTGTCTGCCTACATAAAAAAGCTGGAATCTGTAATAAATCTGCTATTTCAGCAACAGGTTTGGCTTGTTCTGGTAAATGAATGTCGGTTGTAACAGGTATTTCAAAATATCGTTTTACCTTTTCTAATATTTTTAAGCCTTTATCTAATCCCGGTCCTCTAAATGAATCTATTGACGTTCTATTTGCTTTATCAAATGAAGATTTAAAAATATATGGTATTCCTAATTTATAAGTAATTTCTTTTATTTTTTCTGCTGTTTTCATAACTAAAAATTCAGATTCCATTGCACATGGTCCAGCAATAAGAATAAATGGTTTATAATTATTAATTTCAAAACCTTTAATTTTTATTGTTTTATTCATAATTTTTCTACCCCTTTCTTAATATAATTAATAAAAATCGGAAATATAAAAATAAACAATACACTTAGTTAAATTATTTTTGAATAAAAATATCCGATTATTTTGTTTTTATACATATCCATTATATTTATCATACAACTCTATGCACTTTAGGAATGTATATATAATTTATACGTATAACCTCTCTATATAATTTTCAATTTATATTTCTGTAAATACGTCAGGTAAATATGGAATAAAAATAGAAAATTTAATTAATATATAAAAATTGTGTTTTAATATGAAAAAATCAAAAAAGAATTCTTCAGATTTTAAACTCCTTCTGTTTCAGATTCCTTGAGATTGAATTGACTTTAATTTAAAAATTCAATATTTCTTTCTTATCTTCTAAGATCAGTTAAAGTACATCTTAATAACGAAACGCAAGAAAGTATTTTTGATAAATATAATATTAAATTTTCTACTTTTATAATTGCCTAAAAAATATGAAAATCTAGTTATGAAAATAATGTTTTTAATTCAAAAAAGGAATGTCTTATTCTATGATTTCAAACTATTTTAAGTTTTATTCTATTGTCTAATGAAATATATATGATAATTCTTTTTAAAAAAAATAATCTGATATGGTAAATTAAAATAAATATTTTTATTATTTATGTAAAAAAATAAGATTTTTCTTTTTTACCCTATATTATATGCTCAAATCTCTTTTAGAACAAATATCCAATATATGATCCAGAATTAATCTTAAAACGTTTTAATTTTTGTAAATAAAATATCATAATATACCACATAATATATTTATTCGCATTTTAGCAGTTTTAAATCTACCAAAATTCATTATTTCTATCTTTTTCATTCTTCAAAATGATTTTAGTCTTTAACTTTTTAGAGTATTATATATTTATTTTTATTATATTATTTTTTATATTACTTTTTAGTGACTATTTTTTGAAATTACTTAACCTTGAAATAGCTATATACTATATAAATATTATTTTCTTGAATTCCTTTCTATAAAAATCATAAAAAGTCTTTAAATAAGATGATTTTGAATTTTCAACTATTTTTTTTAATAACGAATAAACATTAATATCTTTTTTAAACTCAGATATATAAGCTAAAGTTCCACTTTCATATCCAATTAAATTTTCTATTCCTGAATTATATATTAAATATTCTGCCGGAAATTCTTGTAATTTATTATTTAAAATTTTTATTTTATAATTTTTCAATATAAATTCAATTTTCTCTTTACTTTCTCTTGGGTGAAATTTAAAATATATATCTCTATTAAAATTAGACAAAAACTCTTCTAATATTTTTATCTCTAATTTTCTATTAATAATCCTATCCTCAGATAAAGGTCTTGAGAGGAATAACGATTTAAATTTTAAAAATTTTTTTAAATCATTACTTTGCTTAATATCAAAATTTATCTTTTCTTTGTTTATTACATTAGTAAATTTATATTTTTCAGGAAAAAAAGAATAAAGCGTATTGGCTTTAAAATTATTTTTCTGGTATGTTAAAAATGAATATTCTTGATATAGATAATTTCTTATTTTACTTTTTATTTTGTCAATTATATTATTATTATAAATGAATGTAACATATAAATTCGTCCCTTCTTCATATATATTAATTTTTATTTTCATTTCTTTGGATATTTTGTATAACATTTTCTCTTCTAAAGAATCTAAATTGGATAAATATATAACACTTGTATTATATTTCTTTAATATTTTTTTAAAATAATTATATTTTTTTAATAATTTTTCTTGATTTAAAAATGCAAATTTCCCTAATTTAGGATTAAAAAATTCTATATTTTTCCATAAATCTTTATTCATATATTTTTCCATTTTTTTAAAATATTCAATATTCGAATTAGCTACCAAAGCTATATTATTTTTTTTATTTTTTTCATTTATAATTCTTTCTGCAGAAATAATTGAAAACCAGTTTCTAATGATAAATAAATTCATTTTCTAACCTCCACCTTGTATTATAAGTATATGATGCTAGTAAAAAATAAAGGCTAAAATTAAAGATTACTATAACTTTTTGATAATTATGTACATATGAAAATTTAACTAAAACGTCTTTTTGTAGTTCTTTCTTCATATGTATATTAAAGTTTCATTTTCTTTTCCACGTGTAAAAACAACTACAAGAATGTTAAAAAAGGGAAAATAAAAATGTACAAAAAAGGGATTAAGAATTAGAAACAGAATTAGCAAAAAAATCCATTTTTTCTTTTAATCGATATGAATCACCTTTAATCGAAATAACATGAGAATGATGCAATAATCTGTCTAATATAGCTTGAGCTAAAACTGGAGAACCAAATATTTCACCCCAACTTGAAAATGGCATATTTGTTGTAATTATTGTACTGTGTTTTTCGTATCTTTTTGATATTAATTGAAAAAATAAGTTTGAAGCATCTGTATCAATTGGCAAATATCCTATTTCGTCTATTATTAATACTTTGTATTTCGAAAAATGTTTTAATCTTGTTTCTAATCTATTTTCTTTAAGAGCTTTTTTTAATTGCGACATTAAATCTTGGAAATGGATAAAATATGTTGAA
>NZ_FQUI01000048.1 GCF_900129175.1 Marinitoga hydrogenitolerans DSM 16785 | reverse complement strand
ATCTTAGAACTTATTTGATTTTAGCTGCTAATTCTCTTAGATATCATAATCCTATTTTCAAAGAATATTACTGGAAAAAGTTTAATGAATCTAATTCTCATCGTCATATGAGAGCTCTTGTATTAAGCGGTAGAAAATTTGTCAATCTTATTTTTTATTTACTTAAAAACAATGTACCTTATATTCCCATGAAATAATTTTTTCTCATCCTTGTTTTATTATTTATTTTCTTTTATTTTTGAATTTCAATATTCTCAAACTATTAGCTTCTTTTATAGCTAATTATTTCCTTTTTGCTCTTTTTTACTGATTTGACTCCCTACCGGAAATCTTTATATATAATTATATTTTTATTTTAATATGTTTCTAATAAAGGAACAGTAATTAATCAAAAGATTATAATTATACTTGGAAAAACAAAAAGCATAGGCTTTTACCCTAATTAATCAATTTTTCTAAATTCATTTTTTAACCTCCAAAAAATCTTTGTTCAATTAATATTTCGTCTTAAATAATTCTTTTCCTTAACGTATTAATTAGCAAAGCCAGTTAATACGTTATATTTTTGATGAAATTAGACTAAAACTTTTGATGTACATAGATAAAATATAAAAGCAATCATATGATTAGCTTTGCTAATTATATGATTGTGTGATATAATATTATTATACTAACAATTCGGGGGTGAAATTAGTGTTAAGTAAGGATTTAATAAGCGAAATAATAGGTACTGTGTTAAAACACGGTGGAGATTTTGCTGAAGTATTTGTTGAGAAGAGGTATACTAATTCATTTGAAATGAAAAATGGAGATTTAGAAGCAGCCTCATCTGGTAATACATTTGGGATAGGTATTCGAGGTTTTCTTGGAACTCAAGCTGTATATGCATATACAAACGAGTTAAGTAGAGAAAGTTTGTTAAGTGTAGCAAAAAGAGTTGGAGAAGCTCTTGGTGAAATAAAAATAAAGGATTTCACATTAAATCTAACAGAAAAAAAGTATGAGAACAAGCATGTTGTTTTAGTATATCCTGATGATATTACAAAAAGAAAAAAAGTTGATGTTATGAAAAGAGCATATGGTTCAGCAAAAAATTATTCTGATTTAATAAAACAGGTAGTAGTTAGATATTGGGAATATAATCAAAAAGTTTTAATTGCAAATTCAGAAGGTGTTTTTGCAGAAGATAATAGAGTTAGAACAAGATTAATGATTTCTGCTGTTGCAGAAGAAAATGGAATAATGGAAACAGGATTTTATGGTCCTGGAGCAGGAATGGGATTTGAATTTTTTGATAGAATAGATGTTGAAGAGGCAGGTAAGTTAGCAGCAAGAACAGCTGTAAAAATGGTAAAAGCAGAACCTGCACCTGCTGGAAAATTGCCAGTTGTAATTGCAAATGAATTTGGTGGAGTTATTTTCCATGAAGCTGTTGGACACGCTCTTGAAGCAACATCTGTTGCAAAAGGAGCCTCAGTTTTTGCTGGTAAATTAGGCCAAAAAGTAGCTGCAGAATGTGTCTCTGCTGTAGATGATGGTACAATTCCTAATGCTTGGGGCTCAACTAATATAGATGACGAAGGAACGCCAACAAGAAGAAACTTACTAATAGAAAAGGGTGTATTAAAAGGATATATGATAGATAAATTAGGCGGTAGAAGAATGAATATGGAGCCTACAGGTAGCGCAAGAAGGCAAGACTATACATTTGCGCCAACATCAAGAATGACAAATACATTCATTTTGCCTGGAGATAATTATCCTGAAGAAATTATTGCGAATACCGAATATGGATTATATGCAAAAAGAATGGGTGGTGGATCTGTAAATCCAGCAACAGGCGAATTCAATTTTGCTGTAAATGAAGGTTATTTAATAGAAAATGGAAAAATAACAAAACCTGTTAGAGGTGCAACATTAATAGGAAAAGGATATGAAATAATACAAAAAATAGATATGGTTGGAAATGATATAGCCAGAGGTCAAGGTATGTGTGGATCAATTTCCGGAAGTATTCCTGCAGATGTTGGACAACCAACTATAAGGGTTTCTGAAATAATTGTTGGGGGGCGAAATAAATGACATATAATGAATTTAAAGATAAAATATTCAAATTAGCTAAAGAAAAAGGTTTTGAAGCTCAAATTAAGTATAAAAAAGGATATGAATTTTCTTTAAGGTTAGCAAATGGTAAGATGGATGAATATAAAGATGCAAATAGCAGTTCAATTTCCTTGAAAGTATTAAAAAATGGGAAAATTGGATCTGCATCAACTACAATTTTTGATGATCCTGAAAAGTTATTTGAAGAAGCAATAACAAATTATGAGATTATAGACTCTAATGAAGAAAATATGTTTCATGATGGCTCAGGAGAATATATTGATATGCAATCATATTATGGAGAGTTTGAAAAATTAAGTGTTAAAGAAAAAATGGAAAAATTAAATAAAATGCATGAAGTTGCATCGAAAGATGAAAAAATAATGATGGTTCCAATGACAGTATATGCACATCAAACAACAGAATTAGCAATGGCAAATACTTTGGGATTGGATAAAACATATAAAGGTGACGGTGGATATGCATATTTATCAGTTGTTGCTAAAGACCAATCTCCAAGATCAGGTTTTTGGTATGGCATTGCACCATTGCCAGAAAAATTGAATGTTGAAGATATTGCAAATAAAGCTGTAAAAGAAGCAAAAGCAAAAATAGGAGCAAAATCAGTAAAGAGCGGAAAATATAGAATTATTTTTAGAAGCGATGTTTTTGCATCATTACTATCTACAATGTTAATACCAATGATTTCTGCAGAAAATGCACAAAAGAACATGTCTCCTTTAAAGAACAAATTAAATGAAAAAATAGGTAGCGAAATCTTAACCATAAAAGATGTTCCATATTATGAAGGATCTTTATCTAATGCTCCTTTTGATTCAGAAGGAGTACCAACAACAGAAAAAGATATTATCAAAAATGGTGAATTTAAAACATTTTTATATGACTTAAAAACTGCAAAAAAAGAAAATAAAAAGTCAACCGGTAATGCTGCTGGAAGAGGAATTTCTCCAATAAATTTATTAGTTGAACCAGGTGAAGAAAGTTTTGATGAATTACTTAAGAAACTTGATAATGGTATTATTATTACATCCTTAGAAGGATTACATTCTGGTGCAAATCCAATTTCTGGAGAATTTTCATTAGGAGCACAAGGTTTAAAGGTGGAAAATGGAAAAATTATTGGCGGAGTTGAGCAAATCACTGTATCTGGTAATTTCCTTGAAATATTAAAGAAGGTGGAAAAAGTAGGAAAAGATATTTGGATTTCATTTAGCAGTACTATAGTCCCATCTGTTATAATTTCTGAAATAGATATTGCTGGTAACGAATAGGAGAGATTTTTATGGCATTAGATATTAGCAGTCTTGAAAAAGCTATAAATTCTCTGGATATGCTTATACAAAAAACAAATGATAATGAATTTATGGAATCTCTTGATGTAACATTTAGATATGGAATTAAAGCTGGAGTTATACAGAACTTTGAATTTACATATGAATTATGTTGGAAATTTATGAAAAGATGGCTTGAAGAAAATATAGGGAAAATTTATGTAGATGGCATACCAAGAAAAGAACTCTTTAGATTAAGTTATGAAAATAAACTTATAGATAATGTTCAAAAATGGTTTAAATACCATAAATATAGGAATTTAACGTCTCACACATATAATATTGAAATTGCAGAAGAAGTTTTTGAAGTATCAAAAGAATTTATAAACGATGCTAAATTTTTATTAGAGAGGCTTAAAGAAAAAAATGACTTTTGATATTAAAGAGGAATATTTTAATTTAATTATAGAAATTCTAAAAAGACATATGTGTAATTGCACAATAATAATTTTTGGTTCCAGAATTACTGGTAAATCAAATGAATCTTCAGATCTTGATATTGCTATTGATTGTGGAAAAAAGTTAGATTTAACAATTTTGTTTGAAATTGAAGAAGATTTTCAGGATTCGGATTTGCCTTTTAGAGTTGATCTCATTGATTGGCAAAGAACTTCCGAAAGTTTTAAAAATATTATATTAAATAATTGCATGAAAATAAAAATATAGCGACTTTGTGTCGCTATATTTTTTTAGAGAATTTATATTTTCACAAATTGCCTAATGTGTTGCAAGTTTGCACATATAGGCAATTTTGTTTATTTACAAACATAAAAAAAAGGTTTATACTTAATCATGTCAGAAAAATTTGAAGGAGGTTATCAAGAATGAGTGTTTATCAAAGAGAATATAATCCAAAAAAACCAAAAGGAATTGAAAATAAAAAAGCCTATCTTGTAGGTTCAGGTATAGCATCTTTAGCAGCAGCATTTTACTTAATAAGAGACGGTCATATGGACGGAAAAAATATTACAATTTTTGAAAGAAAAGATATAAACGGTGGAGCTTTAGATGGTATAGGTGATCCTGAAAACGGTTATATTATCCGCGGTGGTAGAGAAATGGAAGAACATTATGAATGTACATGGGATATGTTCGCAGATATTCCATCACTTGAGGATCCAAACAAAACAGTACTTGATGAAATGAAAGAAATAAATGACTGGGATCCGAATGTATCTGCCCAAAGGGTAATTAAAAGTGGTGGCGAAAGAGTACCTGTTAAAACACTAGGGTTAGAAGAAAAACATATAAAACAATTAACAAAGCTATTTTTAATGAAAGAAGAAGATTTGGGAGCAATGACTGTTGAAGAATTTTTTGATCCATCATTTTTAGAAACAGATATGTGGTTATTATGGAGAAGTATGTTTGCATTTCAAAATTGGCATAGTGTATTAGAAATGAAAAGATATATGGAAAGATTTATTCATCTATTACCAGGTATGACAGAATTAAGAGATATTTTATTTTCAAAATATAATCAATATGACTCTTTTGTAATACCATTAATAAGATGGCTAAAAGAACATGGGGTTAATTTTGTAAATAACACACAGGTTATAGATCTTGATATAGATATAACAGAAAATGAAAAGGTTGTAACAGGTATTCATTTAATTCAAAATGGAGAGAAAAAATATATAAAAACAACAAGAGATGATTTAGTATTTGTAATAAATGGTTCAATGACAGAAAATTCAACTTTAGGTAGCATGGATAAAGCTCCAGAATTGAATACGGAATTAGGCCCAGTATGGAATTTATGGAAAAATATTGCTGCAAAAGATCCCGCATTTGGAAGACCAGAAGTTTTTTATGAAAACATTGACAAAACAAAATGGGAATCATTTACAATGACATTTAAAGATTCAAAAATAGCAGATGTTCTTAGAGATCTTACAGGAAGAGACCCATATTCTGGAAGAGTTGTAACTGGGGGTATTGTAACAATAAAAGATTCAAATTGGCTAATGAGTGTTACATGTAGTAGACAGCCACATTTTGCAAACCAGCCAGATAATGTCTTGGTATTATGGGCATACGGTTTATTCCCGGATAATGAAGGTAATTATATAAAGAAAAAAATGAGTGAATGTACAGGTGAAGAATTATTAAGAGAATTATTATATCATCTTGGAGTAGAAGGAGAATTAATGGAAGAAATTGTGGATAGTGCAATAGTTATACCAGCAATGATGCCGCATATAACAAGCCAATTTATGCCACGTGTAAAAGGAGATAGACCAGAAGTTGTACCAGAAGGAAGCGTTAACTTAGCATTCTTAGGTCAATTTGTAGAAATAGAAAATGATTGTGTGTTTACAGTGGAATATTCTGTACGTTCTGCAATTATAGCTGTTTATAAATTATTAAATCTTGATAAAAAAGTTCCTGAAATTTATCCAAGTAAATATGATATAAGGCATGTTATAAATGCAACTAAAACACTATATAGTGGAAAACCTTTGCCTGCAGAATTTTTTGTAAAAAAACTTTTAAAAGATACATCTCTTGAAGGATTAATGTAATGTAAACTGAGACAAATAATCCTATTTTTTAAATTTAATAAAATAATAAACCGAGGAAATCCTCGGTTTATTATTTTACCTTTATCATCAATATTATTTCTTTATTTCCTTTTTCTGCTATTTCCTAAATAATATTATTTATTCCTTTTAAATTTTCTATCAATGTTTTCAAAAATGTAGTTTTACCTGATTCTTCTGGAGATATAATATTAAAATATCCCAAATTTTCTATATGACCAAGTGCTTCTTACAACACATCTAGTTGTTCTACGTAATAACATGTTTTTTTATCAACAGGTTCTGATGTGCAAAATATTCTCATGGGTTCATCCCCGCATTACTCGCTACTGCGGGTAATAGAATAAATACTTTAATATATATTAGAAAAATAAAATCCGTTAAATATTTACATAGCAAATATTTAACCTCCGGTGAGGTATTACATCCTTACATCAGTTATAAAGACTAAAGAGATTATATTAAAAAATTAATAAAAACATCTCCAGATAATTTCTGGAGATGTTTTTATAATCTCGTCCATAATTTTTCAGAAACTTTTCTAGCTTCACTATAAATTTTTTCAACTTTAAATTTTATCTCTCTATCTTTCATTAAAAATTCCCCATCAATTATTGTATCAATAACATCTAATTTATCCCATATTCCAAAAAATACATGTCCAAAAATATTGTCTTTATTCAACGGTGTGAAAGGTATATAATCATATGATATCATATCAGCTTTATACCCTTCTTTTATTCTCCCAAGTTTTATTCCCAACATTTCTCCAACAAGCTTGTATACGTTATCTATATTGTTTTTTAAATCTTCAAAATTAAAAAACGTCGGATCTCCATACCTGTATTTTTGAGTAAAATATAAATTTAAATACTCTCTTGTAATGTTATATCCCAAACCATCATTACCCACAATAGTGTTTATTCCTTTTTCTTTTAATAATTTATAATTTGGTAATCCCACTGCATTATTCATGTTTGATGTAGGGTTTAATGCAACATATATATCATATTTTGACATAATATCCGCTTCTTTTTCATTTATGTGCACACAATGGGATAATATTGAATTTTTATTCAATAGGTTAAACTTTTCTAATCTTTCTACTACTCTTTTTTCGTATTTATTTAATGAATCTTCTTCATCTTCTATGCTTTCAGCAACATGTATATGTATTGGCGCTCCCTCTAAAGTATCAGAAACCTTTTTTAATGTTTCATTTGATAAGGAAAGTGATGCATGTAGCCCAAACATACCAACATATTTTTCCGAAGAACTTTTCAAAAATTCAACATTTTCTTGTATACATTCATCTACATCAAATCTATCACTTGTTTCAAAGCAAAAGATTCCACGTATTCCTATTTCATCACTTAATCCTTTTTTTAATTCATTTAATGTCCCTTTTATTGCCATACCACTGGCGTGATGATCAATTACAGCAGTTATTCCATTTTTTAAAAATTCTATACCGCTTACAAGAGCGCTGTAATATGTTGTTTCTAAATCAATCTTTGAATCCATTTTCCACCATAACTGTTTTAAAATATCTGAGAAACTTTTCGGATTAAAATCCACACTCATTCCTCTTGCAAATGTTGAATATATATGTGTATGTCCGTTAACAAAACCTGGCATTACGAGTTTCCCTTTAAAATCTATTATATTTTCATTTCCGTTTTTTTTGAAATCTTCCATTGGACCTACTTTTATTATTTCTTCATCAAATCTTATATATTGGTTTTTTCTGTAACTTTCATAATCAAAAATATCACAATTAATTATGACTTTTACCATACAATTTCTCTCCTTTTTATATACGAACCTTTAACTCTTTGATTTAAAATTCCATCTTTTATAATAAATTTTCCTTTTGATATTGTTGAAATAATTTTTCCTTTCACCTCAAAATTTTCATATGGAATATAATCAGATTTGGAATGGTGATTTTTTATTTCCCATTTTTCATCCGGATCAAATACAACCAAATCTGCATCATATGAAGGTAATATTTCACCTTTTTTATTCAGACCATAATATCTGGCAACATTCCTTGTAAATTTGTCAATTATTCTTTCACCAAATTTTGTATACATTAAAACAAATGAAAACTCGACACCACCAATACCCATTGGAAGACCATTTATATATTCTCCTGCTTTCTCTTTTTTGTAAAACGAACAATGATCTGTTCCTATTGTATTTATATATTCTATATTGTCAATTAATAAATTTTGTTCTTCTTCACTTCTCAAAGGCGGTGTCATTGTATATAAATACCCATTTTCTGTATTATATATATCTTCAGTGAAATAAAAATAATGAGGACAACTTTCAATAACCAAATTTTTTCCTAAAATATGATTAAATTTTTTCTTTAATTCTTCTAATGTTTTTCCACTTGTTAAATGAACTATATATAATTGAGCATTATAATATTCTGACATTTCTGCTAATTTTATTACTTCAGACAATTCAGAAATTGTTGGTCTGTATTTTGAATGATCTGCAATTTTTATTTTATTATTTTCATATTTTCTTATAATTTCATCGTTTTCAGAATGTATCAAAATAACTATTCCATAGTTTCTGGACAATTCTAATAACTTTGAAATATAATCATCATATGTCCTTCTATTTGAAGACGAATATGTGGTGAACAGTTTAATGCTCGACAGTCCTAATTTTTTTGCAGTACTTATTATTTTTTCGGGCTCATCTGTAGGATTTGCTATAGTTGCATGAAAAGCATAATCCCCGACGCTTTTTTTTGCATCACTCAATCTTTCATAAAAAGCTCTTTCCAATTCATCCGCAGTTCTTACTGGCGCTAAAAAATCTATATATGTCGTTATTCCTCCGTATGCTGCAGAGATTGATCCAGAACTGAAATCATCTACTGAAATAAAATTCCCTAGATCAAGATGAAAATGAACATGTGAATCTATAAAACCGGGAAGTAAATACTTCCCGGAAATATCATAATATTTTTTTGCTTCTAACATAGATTTTGAAATGTCATATATTTTTCCATTTTTTATATATATATTTCCCTCAATAAACTTACCGCTTATATAAATCTTACCGTTTAAAATACCTAAGTCAAACATAAAATCACACCTTATTATCTTCCACCCATTAACAATGTCATTACAGCCTTTGCAGTATGTATTCTGTTTTCTGCCTCATCAAATATAACTGAATGAGGGCCATCAATAACTGAATCAACAACCTCTCTTCCTCTATCCGCTGGCAATGCATGCATATAAATAGAATCTTTTCTTGTCAATTTCATTTTTTCCTCATCACAAATCCAATCTTTATGTTTTCGTGTTTCTGCCATTATTTCTTCAGGATCGTCTGAAACAAAGAATCCGCCCCAGTTTTTAGGGATAACCACATGCGCATCAACAAATGCATCTTCCATTTTATGTGTAATGTTCAGTTTTCCGCCATATTTTTCTGCATTTTCCTGTGCCTGTTTTACTATATCTGGCATTAAATCAAATTTTTCAGGATATGCCAATGTAACATCCATACCTAGTCTTGTAAATAATAATATTTGTGATTGTGGAACTGATAATGGTTTTAAATGACTTTCTGCATATGCCCAGCTAATACCTACCTTTAATCCTTTTAAATTTTTCCCAAATCTTTCTTGCATTGTCATTGCATCTGCCAATACCTGAAATGGATGATAAATATCGTCTTGCAAATTCATAACTGGAACTTGAGAAACTGATGCCATGCCTCTTAAGTATTTATTTCCCTTTCCAAATTCACATGCCCTAACAGCAATTCCATGGCCCATTCTTGCCAAAACTCTTGCTGTATCTTCTGGAGTTTCGCCATGGGATAATTGCATCATGCTTGGGTTTAAAAAGTTGGCATGTCCTCCTAATTGAGCTATTCCTGCTTCCATTGAATTTCTTGTTCTTGTTGATTGATCAAAGAAAATCAAAAATAGTGTTTTATACAACAAATATGGTGTTGGTATATTGGATGCCATCTTAATTTTTAAATCTCTTGCTAAATCTAACATCATTTCTATTTCTTCATTTGTAAAATCCTGTGTTGTTATGAAATGTCTACTTTTTTCTGTTTTAAAAAATGCTGACATAATGTCTACCCCCTTGATATATTTTTATGAATTTTATGGTTATCTAAAAGTTTTATACATATAATTATTATTTTATTTTTTCAACCAGTGTTTTTGGGAAGTTTGCATAAAATGCTGCAGCTTTTACAAGATGTTCGATCTTTACCTTTTCATTGGGTGCATGTGCATATTTTTCATCACCTGGGCCGAAACCAACTGTTGGAATATTATAAACACCAGCTGTAGCTATACCATTTGTGCTAAATGTCCATTTATCTATTAATGGTTCTTTGCCAAATGTCTTAACATATGTTTCTTTTGCTGCTTGTACAACATCTGAATTTTCTTCAAGTACCCATGTTGGAAAATACTTTTCAACAGGATATTCAATTCCAGTATATGCAGGTTTTGAATATGTCAATTCCACTATTTCTGCATCAATTCCTGTTTTTCTAAATATCTCTTTTATTTCTTCGAATGCACTTTCTTTAGTTTCTCCTGCTGTAAGCCTTCTATCAATATGAATAACACATTCATCTGGAACAGCATTATGTGAAGGTGATTTAAAGAATATTTGCGAAACAACGATTGTCCCTTTTCCTAAGAATGGGTCATAATGTAAATTTTCATTCAATTTTTCTATTTCATTTATTATTTTTGCCATTTTATAAATTGCATTGTCTCCTCTTTCTGGTGCGCTTGCATGCGCAGAAAGTCCTACTGTTTTTATTCTGAATTCTATTCTTCCCCTGTGCCCTCTGTACACATTTAAGCTCGTAGGTTCTGTAATAACTACAAAATCAGGTTTTATTTTATCTTCTTCTACTATATATCTCCAGCAAAGACCATCGCAATCTTCTTCCATAACTGTACCTGTTACATAAACAGTAAAATCCTCAAGAAGATTCAATTCTTTTAAAATTTTCATTCCATATACCATGGAACACATTCCGGCTTTTTGATCGGATGCTCCTCTTCCATATACCCATTCATCATCCCAATCGCCACTAAATGGGTCTTTATCCCATAAATCGGGGTTCCCGACTTCAACAGTATCAATATGCGCATCCATGGCTATCACATGTTTTCCATTCCCAATTCTCCCAAGAATGTTTCCAATTCCGTCAATTTTGACTTCATCAAAACCTACCTTTTCCATTTCCTCTTTAATTACCTGAATAACTTCTCTTTCTTCCCCAGAGTAGCTTCTTGCCTTGATTAATTTGCTCATGAACTTTACAATATCTTCTCGATATTTTTCTGCTAATTCTAACGTTGTCAAATTTATCCCTCCCTATTCAATCTTTATAAAATTATATAACTTTTACTTTAAAATTAAAAACCCATACAACTTTCATTAACAGTATTTTAGTATTTACAATTTTAAATATTCCGGATTATCCCGTTTATTTACATAATTGCTGCAAAATACAAAAAAATAGCGCCAAATTCAGGCGCTGTCGATAATTTGTAAATTACTTTTCTGGAGAAACATATAAAGTTTTAAAATTATTGTATAAAACCATACCAGGTTTTGCCCTTTTTGGTTTCCATACGTGCTTTTTTTGTGTATAATCTATAGAAACCTTAGATGAAAATCTTCCTTTAGAATATTTCGCAGCAAGTTGTGCTGCAAATACCAATACATCTTCTGGAACTTCCTGTTTATTTGTTTTAATAATAACATGTGCTCCAGGAATTCCCTGTGCATGCATCCATATATCATCTCTATCCGCTTCTCTTGTAATTTTATCGTTTTGTATATTATTTTTTCCAACTAATATTTTAAACCCTTTATATTCAAATTCGTATGGTTTTGATATTATTTTTTTCCTTTTTTTGATATTATTTTTTTCTGATATTATTTTTTCTAAAATTATTTCTTCTTTTATTTCTTTCAATGTTTCGAGATCTTCAGCTAAATCTATACTTTGCCATAATTGATAAAGATAATCTATCATCTCTTTTGTAATCTTTAATCTTTCTTTTAAATGTTGTTCTTTTGATTTTAGTTTATGCACCTTTTTAAAAATATTTTGTAAATTTTCATTTGGTGATTTTAAAGGATTTAGTTCTATTTTAACTTTCTCACCAGTTTCCCAATCTTCAACTTCAACAAAATCTACTTTTCTGTCAAATTTGTATAAATACGCTTGCAACAATTTACCTTTTTTTTCTAACTCTGGGATTTTTTCAATTTCTTTTTCCTCTTTTTTTAACTTTCTATATAATTTTTCATATTTATCAATTTCTTTTATTACTGTTTTTTCTAATTTTCTCTTCATTTCAGAATATCGAGAGTTTATACTTTGAACTTCAAATAATTTCATCAATCCTTCTGATGGTGATTTTGTTATTTCATAATTATAATTTACTGGTGGAAACGATAATATTTCTTTCTTGTTATTATAATCAAAAAGAAAAACATTTAAATTATCCATGAACTCGGCAACGAAGGTATTTAAATCGTATTTTTCTAAATATTCGTATAAAAATTTTTTACTCAATTTAGAAAAACCCATTAAATTAGAATCTAAATCAAATCCTTTCAATTCGAGGATATTTAAATAATCTTCTTTATAAAAAGGCACATATTTTGCACCTGGCATAATTGTTCTTTGTGGTGCAATTCCTTTTTTTAATGCATCTAATATCTTATTATTTTCATCAACTAATAATATATTTGAGTTTCTTCCCATTAATTCGAAGTATAATCTATAATTTCTTAATTCAAATGTTTCATCTATTACTGACAATTCCATATATCCTAAACGATCTAACCCTAATTGCTCAATTTTTATAAGTTTTGCATTTTTTATTCTTTTTCTCAAAAACATAGAAAAATTCTGCGGAATGTCTGGCATATCCGGTTTTTTATCAAGTGAGATTAAATAAGCTGGATTCTTTAAAACAAATAATAAAAATCCTTTTTGAAATTGGAATAAAACCTCATCATTCACCGGTTGATATATATTCCTAATTTTTTGTCCTTCAAATTTTTTTGCCTCTCTTATTAATTTATTCAAAAGCAATCCATCTATAGGCATATAACTACCTCATTTCTCATTTTCATTAATTTTCAGTATAGCTAAAAATGCTGTTTGTGGTATAGTTACAGAACCAATTTGTCTCATTCTTTTTTTACCTTCTTTTTGTTTCTCAAGTAATTTCATTTTCCTTGTGATATCTCCACCATAACATTTAGCTAAAACATCTTTTCTTAAAGCTTTAATGGTTGATCTTGCTATAATTCTTCCATCTGCTTTTGCTTGTATTGGAATTTCAAACTGATGCTTTGGTATGAGATCTTTTAATTTTTCAACCATCTTTTTTGACATTTCATATAATTTACTTCTGTGAGAAATGAACGATAAAGCTTCTACTGGTTCTCTATTCACTAATATTGTAACTTTTAATAAGTCTGATTTTCTAAATTCTGTTATTTCATAATCCATTGAAGCATATCCTCTACTAATAGCCTTCATTCTATCAAAGAAATCAAAAATAATTTCTCCTAAAGGAACTTCAAAATGCAATACGACCCTATTTTTACCAGCGTTTGACACAGAAAGAAATTCTCCACGTTTTTCATTTTGAACTATCCCCATTAATCCACCCATATAATCTGGTGGGGTAATAATATCGAGTTTAGCATACGGCTCATAAACTTCTTCTAACATATCCTGATCCGGAAATTGTGTTGGATCATGTATTTCCAATTCTTCACCATTTTTAAGTTTTGCTTTATACACAACATTTGGTGCAGTTAATATTATTGTTAAATCAAATTCCCTTTCTATTCTTTCTTTGATGACGTCCATATGCAATAATCCTAAAAAGCCGCACCTGAAACCAAATCCTAATGCCGGAGAATGTTCTGGTGTAAATGTTAAAGCTGCATCATTTAATTTTAGTTTTTCAAGGGCTTTTCTCAATTCTTCATAATAATCAGGAACACCTGGATAAATTCCTGCATAAACCATTGGTTTTACCTCTTTATAACCTGGTAAAGGTTCATCCACAGGATTAGAAGCACTTGTTAATGTATCACCAACACGAGCCATATCAACCTCTTTTATCCCAGCTATTATATATCCAACTTCTCCTGCAGATAAAGACTCTGTTGCTATCATTTCTGGATGAAAAATACCTACTTCAACAACTTCATATACTTCTTTATTTGACATGGTCATTATTTTATCTCCGCGTTTTACAGAACCGCTATATAGTCTCGTATATACTATTACACCCCTATATTTATCGTATTTAGCATCAAAAATTAAAGCTTTTAATTTGTCTTTATCAGAACCTTTAATTGTTGGAGCTGGAATCCTTTTGATAATTTCTTCTAACAGTTCTTCCACACCTTCTCCTGTTTTTCCAGAAACCAGCAATGCATCATCCGCAGAAATTCCAATTAAATCCTCAATTTCATCTAATGTTTCTTCAACATTTGCGTTTGGTAAATCTATTTTATTAACGGCTGATATTATTTCTAAATCATTTTCTAAAGCTAAATATGTATTTGCAACTGTTTGAGCTTCCACACCTTGGGACGCATCAACCAAAAGAACAGCACCTTCACATGCTGCTAAGCTTCTGGAAACTTCATATGTAAAATCCACATGACCCGGAGTATCTATAATATTTATTTCGTAAGTGTTTCCATCTTTTGCATTATACATGATTTTTACTGGTTGTGATTTTATAGTTATTCCTCTTTCTTGTTCAATATCCATCATATCAAGATACTGATCATGCATTTTCCTTTTTTCAACACTTTTTGTTAATTCTAATATTCTATCAACTAATGTTGTTTTCCCATGATCTATATGGGCTATTATACTTATATTTCTTATAAACTCAGGATTATACATTAAAACACCTCCAAATCCTTTTTCTCATTATTATATCAAAATTTTCTTTAAAATATATGACAAATCATAAAATACTCAATTGTTTTTATTTACAAAATTTATGCCATTATAAATCTTGCAAAAAATGATCATTTATTGGGCTCTTTCCAAAGAAAGTTGACAAAGGAATGATAAAAATGTTAAAATAAAAGAAAAAGCGAAAGGGAAGAGCTAAATGAAAGAAATAATAAAAATGCTGGATAAAAGTTTAAAGTATATAAAACATGAAATAAAAGAAGACACAATATATATTTATGTAAAATCAAAAAAGAAAAAAGCAAAATGTCCAGTATGTGGAGAAGAAACAGATAAAGTACATTCAAAATACACAAGAAGCTTTCAGGATTTACCAATAGGAGGAAAAAAGGTAACAATAATATTGGAAATGAGAATATTTAAATGTAAAAACAA
>NZ_FQUI01000047.1 GCF_900129175.1 Marinitoga hydrogenitolerans DSM 16785 | reverse complement strand
TTACCTTTTTTCCTCCTATTGGTAAATCCTGAAAGCTTCTTGTGTATTTTGAATGTACTTTATCTGTTTCTTCTCCACATACTGGACATTTTGCTTTTTTCTTTTTTGATTTTACATAAATATATATTGTGTCTTCTTTTATTTCATGTTTTATATACTTTAAACTTTTATCCAGCATTTTTATTATTTCTTTCATTTAGCTCTTCCCTTTCGCTTTTTCTTTTATTTTAACATTTTTATCATTCCTTTGTCAACTTTCTTTGGAAAGAGCCATTAATTTTATGATATAATTATATATAATAAATAGTAATATACAATCTAAAATTATCCATAAACAGTTGTTAGAGTATTTAAAGAGAATTGGGTTAAAAAATGGATGGCTGGTAATATATTCAGATGCAGTAAAAGATTTTGAATATATAACAGAAGAAGAAAATGGAATAAAATTACATCATATATCAAATGAATTAGCAGGATCAATAAATCAACTTGAAATTTTAATTAGTAAGTTTAAAATATAATACGGCTCAGCTGAGTCGTGTTTTTTATAAAAGTGGTATAATATTTAGGATAAAAATAGAAAGGGTGAAATAATGAAGATAGCAATAACAGGAGTAACTGGTTCAATAGGGACACAAACTTTAGATGTTTTAAGATTTTTAAAAAAGAAAAATTTTAATTTTGAATTAGTAGGTATAAGTGCAGGAAAAAATAAAAATAGATTAATTGAAATAATAAAAGAGTTTTCTCCTAAATATGCATCATTGGAATTTGGAGAAATTGAAAAATTCAATGAAACACAGATTTTTATTGGAAAAGATTCAACTATAAAAATGTTAGAAAAAGCAGATCCTGATTTTGTTTTAGTCGCAACAGGAGGATCTGTTGGTATTAAACACACATTAAAAGCAATCGAAATTGCTAAAAGAATAGGATTAGCTAACAAAGAATCAATAGTTTGTGGTGGTGATATGTTATTTGAGTATGCTAAAAAATATAATACTGAAATTATACCAGTAGATAGTGAGCATAGTGCTTTATTTCAATTAGAAAAAGGTGATGTTAAACCTTCAAAAATAATAATTACAGCATCTGGGGGAGCTCTAAGAGATTGGCCATTGAATAAGTTAAACAATGTTACAGTAAAGGATGTTTTAAACCATCCGGTATGGTCAATGGGAAAAAGAATAACTATCGATTCTGCAACGATGGTAAATAAAGGTTTGGAAGTTATAGAAGCTTATTATTTATTTAATTTAAAAAAAGAAAATATAAATGTATTAATAAATAGAAATAGTCATATTCATGCTATAATTGGATATCCAGATGGCGTAATGAAATTTCATTATGGAATTCCAGATATGAAAAATCCAATAGCCTATTCAATTACATATCCAGATAGATTGTATGAATATAAATATCCAGATTTAATCCTAGAGCCAATAATATTTGAAAAAATTGATTATAATAGATATCCATCATTAAAACTGGCATTTGATATTTTGGGGAATCAAAAATTACAGATAGTTTATAATGCTGCAGATGAAATATCAGTTCAAATGTTTTTAAATGGAGAAATTAGATATACAGAAATCTATAAATCAATATATCAAGCAATTGAATATTTTGATAAAAAGAGGATTCAAATAAATAATTTTGATGATATAATCTCACTTGATAATAAAGTAAAGGAATATTTAATTAATTTATATACATTATAGTAACAAAATATCAATACTTTGTATTGAAAATTCCATATGATGGTGTTAGAATAAATTGAAAATGATTTTAGTAGGAGGATTCGAATATGAAAGAAAAACATTGTTCTTTTTGTGGAAGACCAGCAAGTAAAGTTGAAACGTTGATAGCAGGACCAGGTGTATACATATGTAATGAGTGTATAGAATTATTTTCAGATTTAATAGAAGAAGAATATGCAAAAGAAGAGATAAAAAATACTGAGAAGAAGGATAATAAAGAATTACCTACACCTGCTGAGATTAAAGCTGAATTAGATAAATATGTTATTGGGCAGGAATATGCAAAGAAGACGTTATCGGTAGCTGTTTATAATCATTATAAAAGGGTTTTTTACGGAAATGTACATGATGATGTTGAAATTGAGAAATCAAATGTATTAATGATAGGGCCAACAGGTACAGGTAAAACGTTAATGGCAAGAGTTCTTGCTAAAATATTAGGAGTTCCATTTGCTATTGCTGATGCAACTCCATTAACTGAAGCAGGATATGTTGGGGAAGATGTTGAGAATATTATTTTAAGATTACTTCAATCAGCAAATTTTGATGTAAAAAAAGCTCAGATGGGTATAATTTATATAGATGAAATAGATAAAATAACAAGAAAATCACCTAATCCATCTATAACAAGAGATGTATCAGGGGAAGGGGTTCAACAGGCATTATTAAAAATTGTAGAGGGTACTGTTGCTAATGTTCCACCTCAAGGAGGTAGAAAGCATCCATATCAAGAATTTATAAAAGTTGACACTTCCAATATTTTATTCATAGCTGGTGGAGCTTTTGATGGGTTAGATGAAATCATAAAGCAAAGAATCTTAACCACAACTATGGGATTTGGTACAAAAATAAGAGGTAAAAATGAAATGAAATTAGGAGAGATATTGAAAAATGTAACTCAAGATGATCTGGTTCACTTTGGATTAATTCCAGAATTTGTCGGCAGATTCCCTGTAGTTACAACTTTAAGCGACTTAAGTGCAGAAGATTTGGTAAAAATAATAAAAGAGCCAAAAAATGCTATCTTGAAACAGTATAAAAAGATGTTGGAATTAGATGGAATAGAATTAGAATTTACGGATGATGCATTATTAGCATTAGCTGAAAAAGCCTTAGATAGAGGGACAGGAGCAAGAGCCTTAAAAAGTGTATTTGAAGATGTAATGCTTGATATAATGTTTGAGGCACCAAATAAAAAAGGCATAGTTGAAAAAATCATTATTGATGAACAGGTTGTAAAAGGTGTAAAAGAACCTATTATGATTAATCGGGAGAGTGCATAATGGAACCTATAATTTTTTCAATTGAAACATCTTGTGATGAAACAGCAGTTGCTATATTAAAGGGAAAAAATGAAGTATTATCTCATTATGTAGTTTCACAAATAGATACACATAAAATATTTGGTGGAGTTGTTCCTGAAATAGCAGCAAGAAAGCATTTAAATTATTTAAATAATATAACCGAAAAAGCCTTTGAAGAAGCTAAAATAAAATTAGAAGATATATCTGCAATTGCAGTTACATATGGCCCCGGATTAGTCGGGGCTTTGCTTATAGGATTAAATTTTGCAAAAGGATTGGCCTTAAATTTAAATAAACCATTAATAGGGGTAAATCATTTATATGGACATATATACGCAAATTTTTTAGCTTTTCCTGATTTAAAACCGCCATTTTTAGTATTGCTTGTGTCAGGGGGACATACAATGATTTTACATGCAAAAGATTATTTGCATTTTGAAATAATAGGCCAAACGATAGATGATGCAGCAGGTGAAGCCTTTGATAAGGTAGCAAGAATGCTGGATTTAGGCTATCCTGGTGGTCCGAAAATAGATGAGTTGGCTCAAAAAGGAAAACCTATTTATGATTTCCCCAAACCTTTATACCACAAAGGATATGATTTTAGCTTTAGCGGTTTAAAAACATCTTTACTTTATTTTACTAAAAAAAATGATAATTATAAAATAGAAAATGTTGCAGCATCTTTCCAAAAGGCATTAATAGACACATTAATTCATAAAACTATAAAAGTTTCTAAAGATTTAAACGTAAAAGACATAATTATAGCTGGTGGAGTAGCTGCAAATTCATATTTAAGAAAAAAAATAAATGAAGAAAAAATAAAAAATAAGGGATTAAATATATATTTCCCGCCATTAAATTTGTGTACAGATAATGCAGTAATGATTGCAAGAGCTGGGTATGAAAAATATATTAGGAATCAATTTGCAGATTTAAATTTAGATGCAGTTCCAAGTTTGGGGTTGAAAGATATATGTTAAATGGGAAAATTGGTTTAGCTCCAATGGCTGATTATACGGATTTCGCATATAGAGAGATTTGTAGAGAATATGGTGCAGAATTTACATTTACAGAAATGATTAGTATAGAGGCGCTTGTTAGAAATAAAAGTTTTAATATGTTTCCAAAAGAAAGGGAAAAAAATATAGGAATACAACTATTTGGTTCTAATGTGGATAGTTTTATAAAAGCAGGTCTTATTGCGCAGCATTATGGAGATTGGATAGATATTAATGCCGGATGTCCTGTGAAAAAAGTAATAAAAAAAGGAGCTGGCTCAGCCTTATTAAAAGATTTAAATAAATTAGGAGAAATAATAAGAGAATTGAAAAGATTTCTTGATGTTCCTGTTGGAGTAAAGGTTCGACTAGGTTTTGAAGATGACATAGCTGAAAAAATAATAGAAACAATACAAAAGAATAAAGCGGATTATGTAATTGTCCATACCAGAACACAAAAGCAATTGTATTCTGGAAAAGCAAATTGGAAAAGAATTAGAGAATTAAAGAGAATATGTGAAATACCACTTGGCGCAAGTGGCGATATATATACATATAATGATGCAAAAATATTAATGAATAAATATGAAGCTGATTTTGCAATAATTGCAAGAGGAAGTATAGGTAATCCTTGGATATTTTCTAATAAAAATCCTGATATTGATGAAATAAAGAAAACTATATTAAAACATGTAAAATTGATGATAGATGATTACGGAGAAGAAAGAACAATTAGAAGATTTAAAAAAATATTTATTGGATATACAAAAGGTTTGAAGAATGCACGTGAAATAAGGAATCAAATTCCTTATATTAATTCTTATGATGATTTGGAAAAAATAGTAAATGAATTGAACTAATGGTATAGAATTAACGTCACAAATAATAAATTATGAAGGTGTGAGAACATAAAAAAGTTAGGTATATTACAATACCCAAAAAAATTAAGTTTATCAGAAAAGGTATATAATGAATATTTCAAAAAAATAAAATTAGATGCTATTTATGAGGGGATAAATATTGCCCCTCATTATTTTGATTTGGAAATAAATGAGATTCTAAATAATTATTATGGACTTAACATTACAATACCTTTTAAAGAGAAAATATTTAAATATATTTCACCTGTTGATGATGCAATATTTTTAAATGCTGTAAATACTATTTTTAAAGATATTGGGTACAATACTGATTGGATAGGGTTTTATAACTCTATAAAAAAAGAAAAACTTAATGGTAAAATTATTATACTTGGTGCAGGCGGCGCATCAAAAGCTATAATATACGGACTATATAAATTAGGTGTGGACAAAATAACTCTTATTAATAGAACATATGAAAAGGCTATGTATTTAAAAAAACAATTCTTCAAGAAAATTGATATAAATGTTAAGTATTTTGAAAAACTGAATGACGAAGTGGAAGAAGCATCAGTATTTATAAATACAACATCATTAGGAATGTTTGGAGAAAGTATTCCTATAGACTTAACAAAAAAATTAGAACTTATATATGATGTGATATATTTTTATACACCTTTGCAAAGAGAAGCGCAAAATATGGGAATAAAAGTTTTAAATGGGGAAAAAATGTGGTATTTTCAGTCTATTGAAAATCTTAAAATTTGGAATATATATGACTCTAATAAATTTGATGAAATTTTTAATAGTTTAAAATTGTAGAATAAAAAAGTAATATTGATGGTTTTATTATTGGAAAAGTTTAGGAGGTATATATGAATTACTTTATTTCAGGGGATTCTCATGGTTCTGCAATGATTGGTGTATTAACAGGAATTCCGGCAGGAATGAAATTAAATATTGAAAAAATAAATAAAGATTTGTTAAAACGCCAAAGTGGTTATGGTCGTGGAAAAAGAATGAAAATAGAGAATGATAAAGTTAAAATTATTTCAGGACTATGGAAAGGATATACTACGGGAGCACCTATTACAATATTAATTGAAAATAAAGGAAAAAACACAGAAAAAGATATTAGAAGTATTCCAAGACCAGGACATGGAGATTACAGCGCTTATATGAAATATAAACTTCCAGATTTAAATATATATACTGAAAGAAATAGTGCAAGATGGACCGTTGTTTTAACTGCATTAGGTGCCATTGCAAAACAATTTATAGAAAAATTTGGAATAGAGATTTATGGATACGTGAAATCAATAGGTGAAGTTTTATATAATGAAAACAATTTTGATATAAAAAAAATAGAAGAATCTATTGTAAAATGTCCAGATGAAAAAACAACAAAATTGATGACAAAAGAAATAGACTTAGCTAAAAAAGAAGGTATTACATTAGGCGGAAGCGTTAAAATCATAGCTCAAAATATAAAACCAGGCCTTGGTGGATATTCTGATATTTTTGAGAAAATAGATTCGAAAATAGGGAAGTTATTTATGTCTATTCCCTCTGTAAAAGGTTTAATAATAGGGAATGAAGATTTTACACTTTCTGGAAGAGATTATCATGATGAATTTATTTTAGATGGAGATAAAAATATAAGAAGAAAGACCAATAATGCTGGTGGAATAGAAGCAGGAATTACAAATGGTGAAAATATAGAAATAACTGTTTTTTTAAAACCAATTCCAACATTAGCAACTCCTTTAAATTCTGTGGATTTAAAGATTAGAGAAGAAACGAAGGCGCCTTATATACGTTCTGATGTAACGATAATACCTTCAAGTGTTATAATTTTAGAAAATGCTCTTTCTTTAGTACTTGCTGAAAGTATAATTGAAAGATTTGGAAATGATAATATGACTGAATTAATAAGGAGGTACAATAGTGCCAATATATTTAATTGGGATGATGGGTTCTGGGAAAACAACAATAGGTAAGATTTTAAGTAATGTTTTAAATAAAAAATTTATAGATCTTGATGTTGAAATAGAAAAAAGAGAAAGAAAAAAAATTAAAATGATTTTTTCTCAAAACGGCGAAAAATATTTTAGAGATATAGAAACAAAAATTTTAAAGAAAACAGAATCTGAAGATGCTATTATTTCAACAGGTGGAGGAATTATATTAAAAAAAGAAAATAGAGAAATCCTGAAAAAACATAAAACATTTTTTTTATATGTGCCCATTGAAGAATTAATAAAAAGGGTAAATATTGAAAATAGACCTTTATTAAAAGATGGAAAAAATATTTTATTTAAAATCTGGTATGAAAGAAAAGAGCTCTATAATAAATTCGACAAGGTAGATTTAACAAATTTAAATGAATTTGAATCCGCAGCTAAAATTTTATATAAAATTTGTGAAGAAAAAAGTGAAAAGATAGAAAATGACTTTCAAAATGCAATTATTAAAATAACAGGATTAAAGGAATTAAAATCAAAAGAAAATATATTCGTGAGTAAAACAGTTAATAGAATTTACGGAAAAATATTTACAAATCCTTATGTTTTAAACGATGGAGAGAGTATTAAAAATTATGATAATGTGAAAAAAATATATACATATTTGATAAAAAATAAAATAAGCAGAAAAGACACAATATACGGTGTAGGTGGAGGAACAGTCACAGATTTAATAGGATTTGTAGGTTCAACATTTAAAAGAGGTTTAAATATAAAATTTTATCCTACAACTTTATTGGCTCAAGTTGATGCTTCAATAGGAGGAAAAAATGCTGTAAATTTTGAAAATATAAAAAATGCAATAGGAACATTTAAAATTCCTGAAGAGGTTATAATAGATCCATTAACAGTTATTTCGCAAAAAGAAGAAAATTATTTCGAAGGGATAGTAGAGGCGTTTAAAATAGCTATAATAGATGGAAATATTTCTTTGTTTTTAAATAACATAGATAAAATTAAAAGACGTGAATTAAAAACTATAATTGAAATATTGAAATATGCTGTTAAGGTAAAATTAGATATAGTTTCCCAAGATCCATATGATAACAACATAAGAAAAATTCTAAATTTAGGCCATACCTATGGACATGCTTTTGAAAGCTATACCGGAATTTCACATGGACTATCCGTAGGATGGGGGTTATTAAAAGAGGTAGAACTTTCTGAAAAGTTAGGAAATAAAAGCAAGGATTTCAATTTAATAAAAGATTTTATATACAATATCCTTCCATCGGAAATAATAAATATACATTTAGATAAAAACCAAATTTTTAAATATATAATACAGGATAAAAAAATAGAGAAAATAGAGAAAATAGAGATACCGATAATTAAATCTATAGGTAATGTTGATTTGGAAGTAACGATGTTGGAAAGGTTAAGTTAAGAATGAAAAATATAAAGAAATTCATGGGGGTTTTATGATATGATATTAATAGTTAATGGTCCTAACCTTAATATGTTAGGGAAACGCCCGAAAAAAATATATGGAAGCTTTTCATATGAAGATTTGATTGAAGAAATTAAACAATGGTCTATTAAAAGTGGAATACCAGTAGAAGTTTTTCAGTCAAACATTGAAGGTGAAATTATAAATAGGCTTCAAAAAATGAATTTTAAAGGGTTAATAATTAATGCAGGTGCTTATACACACTATAGTTATGCAATTAGAGATGCTCTGGAAATAATAGATATTCCAAAAATCGAATTGCATATTTCTAATATATATAAGAGAGAAGAATTTAGAAATAAAAGTGTAATAGCCCCTGTATGTGATGGACAAATTACAGGGTTAGGACTCGATGGGTATATTCTGGCATTAGAATACCTGAAAAAATTATTATGGAAAGAGGTAGAAAATGGTAAAATTAGAAAAGTTTAGAGAATTAGGTTTATCAGAAGGGACATTAAAAGCATTAAAGAAAAAAGGTTTTGAGGAGCCAACTCCAATTCAAGAAAAAGTAATTCCTCTCTTATTAAAGCAAGATGTGGATATTATTGGTCAAGCTCAAACTGGAACTGGAAAAACCGCAGCATTTGGATTGCCTCTAATTGAAAAATTGAAACCATCTAAAAAAGTGAAGGCATTGATATTAACACCAACAAGAGAGTTAGCAGTACAGGTAGCTGAAGAGATAAACTCTCTAAAAGGTTCTAATAAAATAAATGTATTTCCTATATATGGTGGGCAATCAATTGAGAATCAAATAAGTAGATTAAGAAAAGGCGTTGATATTGTAGTTGGAACACCAGGAAGGGTGCTTGACCATATCAAAAGAAGAACATTAGATCTAAGTCATGTTCGATATTTTATATTAGATGAAGCAGATGAAATGTTGGATATGGGATTTATTGATGATGTTGAAGAAATATTATCCAAGGCGCCTGATAATAGGCAAATATTGTTATTTTCAGCAACCATGCCATCAAGAATAATTTCATTGGCAAAAAGACATATGAAAAATTATAAAATTATTTCAGTAAAACCTGAACAATTAACTACAGAATTAACAGAACAAATATACTTTGAAGTTTCTGAGCAGGATAAGTTCGAAGCATTATGTAGAATAATTGATATTGAACCAGAATTTTATGGTTTAGTATTTTGTAGAACAAAGGTTGATGTTGATACTGTTTCTAACAGGTTAATAGATAGAGGGTATAGTGCAGAAGCATTACATGGAGATTTATCCCAATATCAAAGAGAAAGAATTTTGAAAAAATTTAAATCTAAAAGAGCAAATATACTTGTAGCTACTGATGTTGCAGCAAGAGGTATAGACATTATTGATTTAACTCATGTTATAAATTATTCATTACCTCAGAATCCTGAATCTTATGTCCATAGGATAGGTAGGACTGGGAGAGCAGGTAAAGAAGGAACAGCTATAACTTTTGTAACACCAGAAGAATATAGAAAATTATTGTTTATAAAAAGAATAGCTAAAAGTGAGATAAAAAAGAAACCTATTCCAAAGATTAAAGATGTTATAGAAACAAAAAAATTAAGAATAAAAAGTGAAATAAACAGTATTTTAGAACATAATGCATATGAAAATTATATAAAATTGGCAGAAGAAATGCTTGAAGATAATAAACCAACAGAGGTTTTAGCAGCTGTATTAAAATATGCATTTCAAGATGAACTTGATGAAAGAAACTATCGAGAAATTAGAGAAGTTTCATCTATTGATAAAAAAGGCAAAACAAGGTTATTTGTTGCATTAGGAAGAGATGATGATTTAACTATAGAAAAATTAAAAAATATGATAAAAGAATACACAAACATACAGAATATATATTTAAAGGATGTTAGAATACTCGATAAATTCTCATTTATGACAGTTCCGTTTGAAGAAGCGGAAATTATTTTACAAGCATTTAAAAAGAAAAAGAGAGGCAGAAAGCCTATTATATCAAAAGCAAAAGAAAAAAAGAGAAAGGCGGAATAATATGAAAGCAGAAAAAGGAAATAAAGTTAAAGTACATTACACAGGAACATTAAATGATGGTAGTGTTTTTGATACTTCAATTGGAAGAGAACCTTTAGAATTTGAATTAGGTTCAGGACAGGTTATACCAGGATTTGAAGAAGCTATTATGGGAATGGAAATTGGAGAAAAGAAAACAGTTACAATTCCTTCAAATGAAGCATATGGAGAATATTCTGAAGAAAAAATATTTGAATTACCAAGACAAAGTTTCCCATCAAATATTGATGAAGCTTTAGGTCAAACAGTTCAATTAGGTGATCAATCAGGAAATGTTTTTTTAGCAAAAATTTTAGAAGTTACAGATGAAACAGTAAAAATGGATACCAATCATCCATTAGCAGGAAAAGATTTGACTTTTGAAATTGAACTTATCGAAATTAATTAAATTTTTTGGGAGGAAAGACAATGAAAAAAATTGAGTTGCTTTCCCCTGCTGGTAATATGGAAAAATTAAAAATGGTTTTCCGCTATGGAGCTGATGCAGCTTACCTTGGCGGAAAATTTTTCAATTTGAGAGCATTAGCAGGGAATTTTTCCAATGAAGAAATTATAGAAGCTGTTAAATATGCCCATTCTTTGGGCAAAAAAATTTATGTTACTTTAAATATTATTGCACATAATAATGAAATAGAGAAAGTAGCAGATTATGCAAAATTTTTAGAGTCTGCAGGAGTTGATGCAGTAATTGTAGCTGACTTAGGTGTTTTTAAAGTTGTTAGAGATAACACAAATTTAGAAATAAACGTAAGTACACAAGCAAGTAATACAAACTGGATGAGTGTCAAGGTATGGAAAGAAATGGGTGCGAAAAGAATAATATTAGCTCGAGAACTTTCATTAAAAGAGATTAAACAAATTCGAGAAAAAGTTCCAGATGTAGAATTGGAAGTTTTTATTCATGGCGCAATGTGTATGTCCATATCTGGAAGATGTTTACTTAGTAATTATTTAACTGGAAGAGATGCTAATAGAGGGGCTTGTGCGCAACCTTGCAGATGGAAATACCATTTAGTAGAAGAAAACAGACCTGGTGAATATTATCCTATTTACGAAGATGAAAGAGGAACTTTCATAATGAACTCCAGAGATCTTTATACTATAGAATTTTTGGACCAGATTTTAGATACAGGTATTGATAGTTTAAAGATAGAAGGTAGAATGAAGGGTATATATTATGGAGCTATGGTTACAAAAGTTTATAGAGAAGCCATAGATAAATATTATAAAGGTGAATTTAAATATGAACCTAAATGGATGGAATATTTAAATTCAGTAAGTAATAGGAAATATACAAAAGGTTTTTATTTTGGAAATCCTGGCCCAGAAAGTCAAAATTATGATTCTTCATCATACAACAAAACACATGAAATTGTTGCTAAGGTAATAAAAAAAACCAGGGATAATAAAAGTATTTTAGAAGTACGAAGTAAGGTATCAGTTGGTGAAGAGGTTGAGATAATTAAACCAAAAGGTGATCCTATAAAAGTTATTATGCCAGAAATGATAAAAATGAGAAAAGGTCAAGAAGAAGCAAAGATTGAAACAGCAAATCCTAATTTAATAGTGAAAGTTGATCTTGATTTAGAAGAAATGGATATATTAAGAAAAAAATTGCCCGATTAAGGGCAATTTTTTATAAATGCTCATTGTTAAAAACACGTATCCCTTCAAAAAAGGTGCTTTTTATTTTAAGATCTTTATTTAATAAAACAAGGTTTGCAATATATCCTTCTTTTATTTTTCCTTCATTTTTTACTCCTAAATCTTTTAAAGCATTAAAAGAAGACACTAAAGCTAATTCTTTGAGAGAACAATTTGTAATATCATAGAAATTTCTTATACCATTATCAAAAGTTAAAGTGCTTCCAGCTATTGTCCCATCTTTTAACATAGCTTTTCCCTTATTTACAAAAACATTTAAACCTCCAAGCTCATATTCTCCATCATTTAAATCTGTAGCTGAAATAGAGTCGGTTACAAGTATAATATCTTCTATATTTTTTATTTTGTATATTAATTTTATAAATTCTGGAGAAGAATGGATCATATCAACAATTAATTCAATTTTAAAATTCTCAAGTAATCCAGCACCAATTCCACCAATTTCTCTATGATGCAATCCTTTTATAGCATTTGGAAAGTGACTTATTCTATTTATGCCGTTATTAAATGCTTTTTTAAAAATATAATAATCTCCATTAGAATGTCCCAAAGATATAATTACTTGATGTTCTTTTAAATAAGGAACAACATTAAAGAAATTACCTATTTCAGGAGCCATAGTGATTATTTTTACTTTTTCATTTATTATTTCTTTTAAATCTTCTATTTTTGGCGGGTATATATAATCTTCATTTTGAGCGCCTTTCTTTAATTTATTTATATAAGGACCTTCTAAGTGTATTCCAATAGCGGATAATACAGGTTGAAATTCATTTACTATATTTTTTAATTGTTTTCTGGAAGCAGATACTGTTGTAGGGTAAAATCTTGTAACTCCATGAGAAAAGTTTATTTCAGCCCATTTTTTTAATTCTTCTTTTGTTAAATGCATGAAATCTATACCCATATAACCATGAGTATGAGTATCAACAAAACCCGGCATTAGAATATAGTTATATTCTGTATTTCTTTTTATTATTTTTTCAATCTTATTGTTAGATATAATTACATCTCCTGTATATTCACCATCAATAGGATCTGCAATTAAGACATTTTCAATTTTCATAAAATCATCACCATTTTTTTAATCCAATATCACAGATTTACTTAAATTTCTTGGCTGATCAGGATTATAATCTTCAATTAAAGCTTTTTTATAACCGAGATATTGCGGAATTATCATTTTTAATGGGGATTCAAATCCATTATTATATGGAATAATTATATCACCATTTTTACCTATAAATATTACTTTAGCACCCATAGTTTTTAATTCTTCCGCAAGTTTTAATTCCTCTTCTGTATCCTTTGAATTAACTATTATAAGTGAATGATTGGTTAAAGTAGATTTTGGTCCATGTCTGTATTCTAAAGGTTCATGGAATTCAACATTTTGTATAGCCATTTCTTGTATTTTTAATGTTCCTTCTTTTGAAACACCATATTGTTCATTAAAGCCAAGAAATACAAAATGATTATATTTAAATAAATCAATTGAATCTACATAATTTTTAATTTCTAACAGGAGTTTTTTAGAATCTTCTGATAGATCAGTATATTTAATACCATTTAATAAAAAGTTGAGTATGAAAACAAAAGAGCCTGTCATTACCACACTTTCTTCATTAGCGAAGTCAAAAACAAATGTTTCATCACATATTTTAGTTAAAGAAGAATCAGGAGTACAGGTTATACCGATGGTATTAATGTTTCTTTTTTTAAAATTATCAACAGCTTTTACTGTTTCTGTAGATTCACCTGTTCTTGATAAGAATATGGCAACATCTGTTTCAGGAATTGTGTCAAAAACTATTACTTCACCTCCTGAAAGTACATTTGAATGATAACCATATATTTTCAGCATTTTAGTGGTTATTAATCCAAGGTTATATGAAGAGCCACAGCCAATAAAGGTGTATTTTTTGTTTTTATTATATGTTATTTTATAATTCTTTGCTTCTTTTAACAATTCAGGTATTCTATTTATTTCTTTTATTGTTTTTTTCCCGATCATTTTTTTATAACTCCTTATAATATTTCTAAAATATTGTTTTTTCTTATTTTAATATTTTTAATGCTTCATAGAGAAATGAGGTTTTTTCAAGAGCTTTTTTGCATTTTTCTTTTGGTTTTTCAGATAAAATCATTAAGATTGCAAGTTTTACGTTGTGATCAGCATTTTTTAAATATTTTTTCGATTCTTCAAAATCGACACTAGTTATTTCTGATATCATTTTTATTGCTCTCTTTTCTAATTTTTCATTTAAAATTTGAACATCAACCATATAATTACCATATGTTTTTCCTAATTTTATCATTGTAGTAGTACTTATCATGTTTAAAATAATCTTTTGTGATGTTCCAGCTTTCATTCTGGTACTCCCTGTAATAACTTCGGGTCCTGTATTAAGTGAAATAGTGATATCAGCAAAATCTATTTCTGGATTTTTGACATTACATATAAGTGCAGTTTTACACCCAATTTTTCTGGCTTTTTCTAAAATTCCTTTTACATACGGTGTTCTCCCACTTGCTGCAATTCCGATAACTGTATCGTTTTTTTTCGGGTTTATTGAAAGAAAATCCTTTATTCCATCTTCAATATTATCTTCAACTGATTCAATAGATCTAAAAAAAGCTTTTTTCCCACCTGCCAATAGAGGTAAAAAAGTACCTTCTTCCACACCAAATGTTGGAACTGTTTCAACGGCATCGATCACAGCAATTCTTCCACTAGTCCCAGCACCACAGTATATAATTCTTCCATTATTATTTAAAGATTCTATGCAAAATTTAATTACTTCTTCTATTTTCTTTAAATTTTCTGCAATAGCAACTGGAATAATTGCATCTTCCTGATTGATTAAACGAAGAATATCTATTATTTCAAGATTATCAATATTTTTAGTTTTTGGATTTGATAATTCTGTTTCTAATTTTTCTAACATATTATCCTCCTTTTCCATATTGATATAATACCATCTTCAAAAATTCTAAAACCCTATTGTTTACAATACTTTCATATTATCTTTTTAAGAGGTTTGCCTCCCTGGTGTATAATACAATTAGTTAAATTATCGTTTAATTCGGTAAAATTAAACTATACACTTTTACAGGGAGGTTAAACCATGAGTAATAATCCTAAACAATTTTATCTCGATTTTGTCTATGATGAATATATGAAATCTAATTCTTCTTTTGCTTATATCCTTACCATTTTTGATTATATTGACTGGTCTCTTGTTCCTGAGATTTTAAATCATGCTGCGCAAGCTGCATGATT
>NZ_FQUI01000046.1 GCF_900129175.1 Marinitoga hydrogenitolerans DSM 16785 | reverse complement strand
CTTCTATTATTTTTATTCCATCTTCTGTTTTTATCCTTGGTACTCTCGCATGTATATATGTTTCATATTGAAATAAATTTAAATGTCTCCATGTCTTTTTGACTGTATCGTAGGCTCCATATCTCTTCCCGTTTATTTCAAATTTCGCTCCTCTTTTGAAATTTACATATATGTTTACTTTATTCCCATCTTGTTCTATTTTTTCTATTCTCCATGGTTCATTTATATTTAGTATTTTTTCAAAAAATCTTGGCAATTCATTTATCATTTTGGTCCTCCTCCTTTTTTCTTTCATTCCTATAATATCATATTTTTTCTTTTTTTACCCACTGTTTTTAGAAGAGAACCGAAATAGGAAAAGCCTTTGATAAGATTAGTGATCAGGCTGCCGTTATTAATACCACTGCTCAAGAAAATATTTCTGGTGTTAGGCTTGTAAAAGCTTTTGCAAGAGAAAAGTATGAAATTCTTAAGTTTTTAAAATTGAATGATGAAAATTATAATTTGAATATTATGAAATCAAAAATATGGGGAAAATATTTTCCAACAATAGAATTCTTAGGTAATGCAGCTTTGATTTTGGTTGTTACTGTTGGCGGAATGTTTGTTATAAATGAAAAAATATCTTTAGGGACACTAGTCGCCTTTAATGGATATATGTGGATGATTGTATGGCCTATGAGATTAATTGGTTGGCTGTCAAATATATTATCTCAAGCAAATGCTTCAGCAAAAAAGATTGAAAAGATTTTTAATGAAATAGAAGAAGATTTTAAAGGAATCGAATTAGATAGAATCCATGGATCTATCGAATTTAAAAATGTAAGTTTCAAATATGAAAATGAATATGTATTAAAGAATATTAATTTCAAAATTGATGAAGGGAAAACTTTAGCAATTATGGGACCAACGGGTTCTGGAAAAAGTACATTAATTAGTTTAATTTCAAGATTTTATCCAATAGACGAAGGTGAAATACTTATTGATGGTATAAATGTAAATGATATTTCATTAAATTCTTTAAGAAAAAATATTAGTATTATTTTTCAGGATACATTTTTGTTTTCTGAATCAGTAAAAGAAAACATTAAGTATGGAAAAGGAAATGCAACAGATAAAGAAATTATTAATGTTTGTAAAGAAGCTCAAGCTCATGATTTTATTATGAAATTACCTGAAAAATACGATACATTAATAGGAGAAAGAGGTTTAGGGTTATCTGGAGGACAAAAACAACGTTTAACCATTGCAAGAGGATTATTAAAAAATGCTCCTATTATTATTTTTGACGATGCAACATCTGCTCTTGACATGGATACAGAATATGAATTATTGGAAAGTATTTATTCAAAGGAAAAACAAAATACAAAAATTATTATTGCTCACAGAATATCTGCTGTAAAAAACGCTGATGAAATAATATTTCTTGAAAATGGTGAAATTGTTGAAAGAGGAAATCATTACGAATTATTAGAACAAAAAGGAAAATATTTTGAAATATTTAAAGAGCAATTTAAAGATTTTGAAGATTTAATAAGAGATGAGGTGATTTAATGAAATTTGAAAAATTAAATATCATTTTTAGAATATTTTCATATTTAAAACCTTTTTTATTAAAAACTGTATTTGTAATATTTTTGATGATTATAGTTATGATAATAAATTTGATTAATCCATACTTTTTTAAGGTTGCTATTGACAAATATATAGCAAATAATGATTTAAATGGTTTGTTTATGATTGGAGGTTTAATTTTATTATTAAATATAATTTCTTTATTTTTATCAAGAATTAGAATTATAGAAATGGGTAAAATAACCAATAAAATTGTTTTAAATATAAGGCATGAGTTATATGAACATATACAAAAGCTATCTTTTTCGTTTTTTGATAGCAGACCTGTTGGAAAGATTTTAGCTCGTGTTGTTAATGATGTAAATTCATTACAACAACTATTTGCAAATAGTATAACCAGTTTAATTCCAGAATTATTAACATTAATTTTTGTTGCTGCAATTATGTTTTATATGAATTATAAACTAGCATTAGCCTCTATGATTATTTTGCCTTTACTTATTATTGGATTATTCTTAATAGAAACTATAAGTAGAAAAAGATGGATGGAATACAGAAACAATCGATCAGAATTAAATGCTTTTACTCATGAAGCTATTTCAGGCATAAGAGTTGTTAAAACTTTTACCGCAGAAAATAAAACAAATAATAGATTTAAATTGTTGACAAACAAAATGATGAATTCATTTGTAAACGCTGTAAAGATAAATGATTGGTTTTGGGCTATGGTCTTTGTTTCCTGGGGAATCGGAAGTGTTGTTGTTTTTTATTTAAGTGTAAAGATGATTAATTTAAATGAAGTTACTGTTGGAACTGTGGTTGCTTTTGTTGGTTATATAAGTATGTTTTGGAGACCCATTATGAATTTAAGTAATTTTTATAATTCATTAGTTACAAATATCTCTGCTGCTGAGAGAATATTTGAAATATTGGATACAGAACCAAATATTGTAAATCCTGAAAATGCTGAAATTATGCCAAAAATAAACGGACATATTGAATTTAAGAATGTATATTTTTCATATGATAGAGATATTGTATTAAATAATGTTTCATTTAAAATCAACCCTGGTGAAACTATAGCATTAGTAGGACCAACAGGCGCTGGAAAGACAACTATTGTAAATTTAATAAGTAGATTTTATGATCCTCAAAAAGGACAAATTTTAATTGACGGTTATAATATTAAAAATGTTGATTTAGAATCATTACGTTCTCAAATGGGTATTATGCTTCAAGATACATTTCTTTTTTCTGATACTATAAAAAATAATATAAAATATGGAAAATTAGATGCTACAGATGAAGAAATAATAAAGGCTGCTAAAAGTGTCCATGCTCATGAATTTATTATGAAATTAGAGAAAGGTTATGATACTGATGTAAATGAAAGAGGAGTTAGACTATCAATAGGAGAAAGACAATTAATTTCGTTTGCTAGAGCTTTATTAGCAAATCCAAGTATTTTAATTCTTGATGAAGCAACTTCAAATATTGATACTCATACAGAAAAATTAGTACAAGATGGAATAAAAAAACTTTTAAAAGGTAGAACTTCATTCGTTATTGCTCATAGACTTTCAACAATAAGAAATGCTGATAGAATCTTTTATATTGATAATGGAAGAATTATTGAAACAGGAAATCATTCAGAATTAATGAGAAAAAAAGGATATTATTACAATCTTTATATTTCACAGTTTAAATTTTTAGAAATTGGCGCTTAAAAAAATAACCGGGGATTTTCCCCGGTTATTTTTTGTCTATTTCTTTTAGAACATCTAATAATTTTGAACTGTTTTGATTTATGTTTTCCCATAATTCTTTTATTTCATGCTCATATTCTTTTAAAATTTTTAATATTTTTGGGTTAAAATCATCTGGATTTGTTCTATCATCACCTTTTAAGATTATATTCATTGTTTTTTCATGCGTAAACGCAGGTTTATATGGTCTTTCTGAACGTAAAGCATCATATACATCCACAACTGATACAATAGCTGCACAAAGTGGTATATCATCACCTTTTAATCCATGAGGATATCCTTTTCCATTGTATTTTTCATGATGATATAAAGCTATGTTCTTTGCTATTTCAAATTTTGGAGAATCTCCAATAATCAATCCTCCGTATAATGTGTGTTTTCTTATTATTTCAAATTCTTCTTCGGTTAATCGTCCTTTTTTGTTTAATATTTCTTTTGGTATCATAATTTTTCCCATATCATGAAGTGGTGCATAATGTCTTATTTTTTGTACAATTTCATCTTTTAAATCCAATTTTTGTGCAATAAATGCTGATAATTCTCCAACTCTATGTACATGATTTCCGGTATTTTCATCAAAGCCTTCAGCGATTATAGAAAGTTGCGTACTGAAATTCAAATAAGCTTCTTCTAATTCATTATTTATTTTTTCTATTTCATTATAAGATGTTTCTAATTCTTCATTCATTGCGTTTATTTCTTCAAAAGAAGACATTATGTCTTCAGTCATTTTTTGATACTCATTCATAAGTTCATTTATTTCTTTAATATCACATTTTTCCATAATTTTATCAAATTCAAGATATCTAGTTTCCTGAAATTTTTTCATATTATCTAACATTATTTCAAACGGTTTAGATATTTGTTTTGAAACATTATGTGCTTTTTTAGAAATAAACAACATTATGAAAATTAATAATATTATAAATAATATTATATTGAAAATCATAGAATTTCTATACATACTAAAATCTAATTTTAATACAATCCCAAGTGGATGAAAATATGTTTTTGAATCTTCATATTTCCATATAAAATAAAAATTTATTTTTTCTCCTTTTTTTATAACTATATCTTTTTCAGTAGAAAAAGCTTGGACTAAATATTCTTCATCTTCCTTTGTTAATGCTGAAAAATTAGGAGACAATCCTTCAAAATGATGAGTACATATATTAATTTCAGTTATAAATTCATATTTTTCCTTTAATTCCGATAATGTATTTATTGTATGTTGTATTTTATCTGTAGATAATAGAGTTTTAAACATATATATCTGTTTATCTGTTTTTATATATATATTTCTTATAAGTTTATCGGAATTTAGTTCAAGTTCTATAAAATAATTGAATGGTTCTAATTGGGTTAATTTTTCTCTTATTTTATTATCTAACAAAGTATTATCTTTGATTATAGTTACATTATCTTTTTTAAGAGTATTATGTGTAGCTATATATTCATCTATTAAAATATCAGCTTTTTGAGTATTTTTCTTTATATCTTCTATTAGAATGTCCAATCCTTTATAATATCTGGAATCAAAGTCATACATTGTGTTATAAAAAGAATTAAATGATAGTTTTATCAATTCCTCAATATTATTTTTTAATGATTTTTCTACTTTTGTTATATTTATAAAACTAAATATACTTACTAATATTAAAACAAAGGTTATTGCAGTTACTACTATCATCATTATATTCTTTGTTAGTAATTTATATAATGTTATTTGTTCATTTTTCATTTTTAGAACCTCCAAAGATATTATCTTTTTAATTATAACATATTATTTTATAAATTCGTTTAATCTTCCATCGTAATTTGAATATAATATAATTCCAGATATGTTGTTTTCTTTTTTTTGGTATCCCACAGATATTATAGCATTATTAGATATTAATTTTGAGTTTAATATTCTTTCGTCATAATCTTCACCATAATAATTTTCTTTCAAAAGAGTTCCATCTTTTTTATCTATTAAAATTATAAATCCGTCAAAATCATTATTTTTTTCAAGAGTATATCCAGATATTATTATTTTGTTTTTATATAAAAATCCAGAATACGCTATAGATGAGCGCTTTAACATATAATCTTTTCTCATAATTTCATTAAAATCATTATTCACTTTTATAATAAGTACTTTCCATGGAAAATTATTACTTGTTGTACTATATCCAACAATGTAAAAACTATTGTTATCTTTTATTATAGAATATCCATATTCATTTAGTTGTTCTTTTCCAAATCTTGATATTTTATAATCGTTATAATTAAATTTATTTAATTTGATTATAAAAATATCAGAATTATTGTTTGCTGTAGAAGTAGTATTTCCAAGTAAGTATATATAATTTCTGTCTGTTGAAATATCTGTTATAGTTTCATTATTATACCATGTAATTTTAAACTCGTTTAATTTTTCTAAATTAGAATTTATTTCAATAAAATATCCTGTTTTTTTTGATTTTTCTATTATATAACCAATTACATAGATATTATCAAAGTTATCTTTTATTATTCTAAGAAATGTTCCGTTTTTTTCAAAAATTTTTGATTTTAGTAAATTTCCAGATTGATCTAATATAAATATTACCGGTTTATAATCCTCTGTTCCAACAATATATATATGATTATCTATATATTCTGCTTTGTATATTTTAGTTGTATTTGATATTCTTATATCTTTTTGAAAAATAAGATTTCCAGTGTTGTCGATATTTATAATTACAATATTTTTATTTACTTTTTCATTTTGACCTATAATATAAATATTTTTATTTGTAGAAACTATATCTTTTAAGATTATAGATTTTCCATCTATAATTTTTTTAAACCATGTTTTTATTATAAAATCTTCTTGGTTATTCTTAGGATTTAAATTTAAGATTTCTTCTTTTTGAGTGTTTTTTTCTTCTATTTTTAGTGTTTTTAATTCTTTAAGTGTAGAGATATTTATAAAAACTATATCTATCAGAAATAATATTAAAATAACACTCAATGTAAACAACAAAATGTTTTTCATAATTTTTCTCCTTTATATATATTATTTAATAGGTGCAGGTGCTATAATGATGTTGAATGTTTATAAGTTCATATAGTTATTTATTTATGCATATTTTAATAAGTTCAAAACTTTGAAAATAAAAAAAATTTTTATTTCATAATAATGTTAATAAATATATATACGAATATTTGTTCTATATATTTTGTTGGTATACTTTATTTTGTTGTCAAATAATGAACTTTCAACGTTATTAGTTACTATTTTGGTTGTTAAAAAATTTTATCAACATAAAATAGTTGATAAAATTATCAACATAATCGATAGTTATGAACACATTATGTTGTTAACTTCTAAAATACGTATTATTAAAACTTTTTATAAAATAAACTAAGTTCTTAATTATAAACCATCTACTTATATTATAACATAGTATGTTGATAATTAAAGGATATAAAATTATATGATTTATTTATGATTACATAATGATTAAACTTTGATTTAAAAAGATTTATAGCGAGAATAATTATCATTTATTTAATCATGAAGTAAAAATTTATCATCTTAATTTAATGTTTATAGTTTAAAGTTGACAAGAAAGGTAAAGAACGGATAAAGTAGGAGGTTGAATAGATTGAAGAAAAATTTAAGATTTATTTTATTTTTACCATTTTTACAAGTGTTTGTTCAAGTTGGAATAGCCTCATCGTTTCCACAGTTAACAGAAATGTTTGGATCAACATTACTTGCAAGTACCTTTATAGGTATAACACCATTAGTATCAATTCTTTTTGGTTCTTTTTGGGGTAGAATTTTAGAAAGTAAAGGTGAAAGCAAAACATTTTTATACTCTATGGCATTATGGAGTACAGCATTATATTTATCAGGTATGTCAATGAAATTACCTATTTTAGCAATAGTATTTCGTGCATTACAAGGAATAGCAGATTCAGCATTATTTTCTAATGCTTTAACAGTAATAACAAAAGCCGATTTTTCTGAAAAAGAACAAACAAAATATTTTGGACTTATTGAATTTTTAGCAAGTTTTGGTGCAGTAATGGGTCCTCTTGTTATTGGAACAGGATTTATTTATATGTCTTATTATGTATTAATGACTGTTGGTATTATTTTATTTATAACGACATTGTTTGTGTATAAACAATTACCAGTTATAGAAATACATTTAGAAAAAGCAAAGAAACAAGTCACTAAATTTTCACCAAGAATATTTTTAGCTGCATTTTTTGGGATTTTAACATTAGCAGTTATAGTTGGTTTTCAAGCAACAATGCCATTTTTTATTGAAAAATATATTAATAATCCAATATTTGGAAAAATTTATATATCAATATTCGCATTAGCTTTAATGCTCGGTAATTTATTTAAACATAAAATAAGTGGAATAAAAATTTGGATACCTTTAACAACATTTGCAACATTAATTTTATCAATGTTCGTTGGTTCTAATTCAATAGTTGGATTCTTATTTTTAATCATTATTTCTGGTTTATTCCTTGGACTTTCATTGACTATGAGTAGTGAATATGCATCATATTTATCTGTAGGTTTTGAAGAAAAAGGAATGGCAGTATTTTCTGCATTTAGAATAAGTGGTAATTTTTTTGGTCCATATTTATCCATATTTTATTCAATAGGCGGGATGAATTTCTTTATTTTAGCTTTATCATTAATTAGTTTAGTTTCAACATTTTTCTTGTTTAATTTTAAAAAAAATTTCAATGAAATAAAAGAAATATAAACCAGGAGAAATCAATCTCCTGGTTTATATATTTTTATATTATTTTTAGTTTTTTTTGCCTCATACATGGCAATATCAGCATATTTTATTAATTCATCTAAATTTTTTGAATGTTCAGGAAAAAGAGATATTCCTATGCTTAAAGAAGTAAAAAAGGAACTATTTTTATTAGTAAATTTTTTATACATTTTTTCATTTAATTTTTTTGCTACAACAAATATATCTTCAATTTTTTTATATTGCATTAAAATTAGAAATTCGTCACCACCAAATCTAGAAATGACATCTGAAGTTCTTAAATAACGTTTTAGAATATTAGCAAAATTCTTTAATATAGTATCACCATTATCATGACCAAAATAGTCATTTACTTTTTTAAAATTATCAATATCAATAAACATTATAGCATATTTTAAATTATTTCTATCAGCTAAAGCTAATATATTTTCAGCTTTTTCAAAAAATAAGTTTCTATTTGATAGATTTGTTAATCTGTCATGTGAAGCTAAATATTTAAGCTTGTTTTTAGTATTTATTAATTTATAATAGTTTTTTAATATAAAAACGAATAAAATTATACTAAAAATTAAAAGTAAGAAATCAATAAAAATAGAATTTTTTTTATATTTTATATTAGTATTTACTTTTACTTCAAGGGTTGATAATTCCTCATCAATCATAGTTTGAAAAAAATCAACTAAATTTGTTAAATTGTTGAAAACAGTTTCAGGATTAAGCGTTAATAAGTCTTTAGATTTATTTTCAAATAATTCGTAATAATTCATTATATCTTTATAAATATATTCTGATTCAACCTTTTTAATTTTATTATAGGTTTCTTTGCTTAAGGGAAAACCATTAAAAGTAGGAAACTCTGTTAACATATAAAAACTTCTATCTAATAAGAAATATTCTGTATCTGAAATATTTTCTTTTTTTATAATAGAGGAAAAAATACCTCTAAATTCTCCAGCATATTCCTTAATTTTTTCTAAAAAATAAATAGAAGTTAAATATTTCCCTATAGCGGATGTCGTTGGTTCTTTTATAGGATATATATATAAATCTATTAAATTATTAATTATTTGAGTATATTCTAAAAAAGTATCAATAGGAGTTAATTTGTTTTTTTTATAATTTTGACGAATTGAATTAATTTTATTTTCTAATAGTTTTACATCCATTGAATACATAGTATTAGTTAAATTGAAATTTTTTAATTTTTTTAAATTTTCATCGACTAAAATATTTTCTTGAAGTATATTATTATAAATACTCTCTTCACCATTTAAATATATATTAACCAAACCTCTTTCTTTTTGTAGATGAAAGACTGTTGATGATATGTTTTTTATTATATTTATTGAACTTTTCATATCATATAGTATTTTTTGTTCAATGCTAATTTGTATCAGAGTGTTGATAAAAATAAATAAAATTCCACCAAGCAATAATGAAATTATTAAAATATTATAAAATTTTGATTTCATAAAATCATACCCTTACCCCAAAAATATAAACCTATTATTTCTCCTATTATATCACATATTAGTATAAATTTTTATTTTTCAATTAATTCTGCTATTTTATAAACACTGAACTTAACAGCAGGTGTTCTATATGGGATAGTTGTTGAATCAAGTTTTACAAGCCAATCCTTTGTTTTTTTGTAAATTGAAATATAGTATTGTTGCATAAAATCATTATCTGTTGATACAACTTTTAATAAAAATCTGTCATTTAATAAATCTTCATATATTGAATTAACAGTAAAAGATAAATTGTTTTCTTTAATATGGTTATCCTTTAATTCTTTTAATTTTTCAATATTAATATCTCTTATATTTTTATGCGGCAATTCGCTCACTCCTTCCAAAACTCTTTTAACTTTATTATGTTTAATTTTTTTTGCAATAAACAAATACTTATTTCTTCCCTCTTTATCCCATTTTAATTCATATTTTGTTTTTATAGGTCTATTAAAGTTTTCTATTATTTTTTCAGGTTCAAAAAATTCAGATTTTTTAAAATTATTATAAACTTCTTGTGCATACCAATCAACGTCTGTTGCTAATTCTATAATTCCCCCTTTTTTCAAAACATCAGCTAATGTATTAATGAATGATGTAATAAAAATTCTTCTTTCTTTATGTCTTTCTTTAGGCCAAGGACAGGGAAAATTTACTATTAATTTTGATATTGAATTTGAAGGAAATAATTCTCTAATTAGAAGTCTCGCATCTCCTTGAATAACTCTTGCATTTTTTATATTATTTTTGTGAAATTTTATTTGTGCTTTATATAGTGCAGTTAAAGAAGTTTCAAACCCAATAAAATTAATATCAGGATTTTCTTTTGCAAGTGCTGCCATATATTCGCCACTACCAAAACCAATTTCTACATATATTTTTCTTTTATTTCCAAAGATTTCATTCCAATTTAATGGATATATATCATAATACTGGGGTTTTATGAAATATTTTAATACCCCAATCTTATCATGCATATTTTTTCCTCCTCATAGTATAATTCTATAATATAATATCATATTTTGATGAAAAACATTATTATTATATTGTAAAAATAGTATGTTTGTGAGTATATTTGTGAAAAAAGAAAAAATATACAATTAATTTATATTTATACAAATTTCACTAATATTATAATTTGAAATCTTTTTTATGATATAATTATAATACAATAATTTCTATATATTTTTTATAAGGGGGAGTGGAAAAATGAAAATAAAAACAAAGATGCTTTCGATGATTGTTATAGGAATATTAGTTTTTTCAATTATAGGTTTTTTTATGATTAATGAAACAAAAAAACTAGAAGTTAAATGGTATGATTATGTAAATACAGTTACAGAGAGACAAAAAATTTTATCAGACATAAAAGAACAGTTTGGTTATGGTGGAGGAATACATTTATTTAAAAATTATATTTTAAGAGGGGATGAAAAATATATTAGTAGATTTGAAGAAAAAGAAATTAAAGTAATGAAAGATTTTGAAAAATATAAACAAATTCCAGACATTACAGATGAAGAAATAAAAAATCTGGATATAATAAAAAACACCTTCGAATTATACGGAAAAAATATAAAATTAGCAGCTGAATTAAAAAAACAAGGATTAACTATATCTGAAATAGATAAAAAAATAAAAATAGATGACACACCAGCTTTAACAGCATTTAATGAATTGGAGAATATAAATGATCAATTAACAAAAAATAAAACAAATCAATTTGAGAGTATAATTTTAAGATTAGAAATAATAATAGTATTTATTTCAGTGATAATTATTTTGAGTTTAATAATTATTTATGTATTTATTTCAAAAATTTTAAAACCACTATATTTCGTAAGAGATAAATTATTTAGATTATCTAAAAGTGGTGGTGATTTAATTAATAAATTAGAATATAAAACAGAGGATGAAATTGGGGAAATCTCAAAATATTTTAATATTTTTATAGAATCTTTTAGACAATCTTTGAATAATTTTTATAATAGGTTCAAAAATAATATTTTACAATTTAATTCCATAAATAGGGAACTTAAGAATTTTGAGAATAATTTTAAAAATGAAAATGATGCATTGATGAAAAATAAAGAATCTTTAAATACTATAACTACTTATATTGAACAGCAAAATGCAAGTACATTTGAGATATCCGATAATATACAAAGTTTAGCAAATACGGCAGTTGAATTAAGTGGAATTGCACATGAAATAAATGAAATTGCGGAAAAGGGAAGAGTTGGACTTGATAAAGTAAATGAAACAATGGATGAAATAGCCCAGAATATGATTCCAATTGTTAAAAAAGTTAAATCTGTTTCTGAAAAAGCAGAAATAATAAACGATGTTGTTGAAACAATAACAAATATATCAGAGCAAACAAACTTATTAGCTTTAAATGCTGCAATTGAAGCAGCAAGAGCAGGAGAAGCAGGAAAAGGATTTGCTGTAGTTGCAGATGAGATAAGAAAATTAGCTGAAGAAAGTAGAAAAGCAGCTGAAAGCATTAGAGAAAATCTTGGTGAAGTTATGAGTGGTGTAAATGAAACATCAGAGATGGTAATGGGGATGTCAAAAGATATAGATGTTGTTTCTTCTATAAATAAGGATACAACTAATAAATTATATGAACTGATTAATTCTGTAGATAAAATATCAAATTATTCTGATAATCTTGCTGCAAGTGCGCAAGAACAAGGAGCTGCAGTTGAAGAATTGACGGCCTCATCACAAAACATCACAGAATTAGTTAGTTTATTGAAAGAAAGTATGGATGAAGTAATTGAAGAACAGAATTATATAAGAAATAGAAACTCAGAATTGTTAAATAAAGTGGAAAAAGAATCATATGAATTAATTAAAACAGTGGATATGTTCTCTTCATTTAAATTATTTACAAAAGAAGATTTAATTTCTGAATTTAATAATGCAAAAGAATCACATAAAAAGTGGATGAACGAATTCAAAAAATCTGTTGATAATAATTTAATGATTTTATCGGAAGATAATCATGAAAAGTGTGGTTTTGGTATTTTTGTAAAAGTTGTATCGAATAATATTCCAGATGAAATAAAAGATATTTGGGATGAAATACTTACCTTACACAAGAGATTGCATGATTATGCCAAGATTTTTGAGTATAAAAATCAAGGAAAGAATGCAAATTTATTAAAAGAAGCAGAAAGTATTTCACAAAAACTTATAGAATTATTAGATAAAGCAATATCAAAAATATCATAAAAAAATCCCCGACAATAATGCGGGGATTTTTTATTAAGTGTTAAGCTTCTTCACCTAAATATTCTTTAACTTTTTTTGTTAATCTAGCTTTTTTTCTATTTGCATTATTTCTGTGAATAACACCTTTTTTAGCAGCTTTATCGATTACAGAAAAAGCATTGCTTAATAATTCATTTATAACTTCTTTTTCTTTCTTTTCTTCGATAGCAGATAATAGTTTTTTAATTGAATTTTTAACTCTTGTCTTATAACTTTTATTTCTTAATCTTCTTTTAGCTGTTTGTCTAACTCTTTTTGCAGCGGATTTTACGTTTGGCACTTTAAAATTCCTCCTTTATATTATTTTTTATTATAATCCAAAAGCGGCTTTTAACTCATTAACCTTGTCAGTTTTTTCCCATGGGAATTCAACATCATGTCTTCCAAAATGGCCATAAGCAGCAGTCTTTTTATATATAGGTTTTAATAAATCTAAATTTTTAATAATTGCTCCAGGTCTAAAGTCAAACATTTCAGTTACAACATTGTATAATTTTTCTTCATCAACTTTTGCAGTTCCTTTTGTATCTATTAAAATAGAAACAGGCTTTGCTACACCGATAGCATAACCTAATTGAATCATAACTTCGTCTGCTAAACCAGCTGCAACAATATTCTTAGCGACATAACGGGCCATATAATGAGCTGATCTATCAACCTTTGTTGGGTCTTTTCCAGAGAAAGCTCCTCCACCATGTGGTACCCAACCACCATATGTATCAACAATAATCTTTCTTCCAGTTAAACCAGTATCAGCATGAGGGCCACCCAATACAAATCTACCAGTAGGATTAACTAAAATTCTTGTATTATTTGTTAATAAATGTTCAGGAATAATAGGTTTAATTACATGTTCAATTAAAGCCTCTCTAATTTCTTCTATTGTAACATCAGGTTCATGTTGTGTGGAAATTAAAACTGTTTCAACTTCAATAGGTTTTCCATTTTCATCATATTCAACAGTAACTTGGGTTTTTCCATCAGGTCTTAAGAATTTTAATGTTCCATTTTTTCTTACTTCTGTTAATCTATATGCTAATTTATGAGCTAAAACTATAGGTAAAGGCATCATTTCTTCTGTTTCATTAGTTGCATAACCAAACATAATTCCTTGATCACCAGCACCTAATTTTTCGTATGGATCTTCGTCTTTTATTTCACCTGTTTTTGCCTCTAAGGCTTTGTCAACACCCATAGCAATATCTGGTGATTGTTCATCAATTGAAACTAATACAGCAGATGTTTCACCATCAAATCCATATTTTGCTCTAGTATATCCAATCTCTAAAATTGTTTGTCTAACGATTTTTGGAATATCAACATAAGCTTTTGTTGATATTTCACCAGCAACCATAGCCATCCCAGTTGTAACTAATGTTTCTACAGCAACCCTTGAAAATGGGTCTTTTTCTAATAAAGCGTCTAATATAGCATCTGATATTTGGTCTGCTACTTTATCTGGGTGACCTTCTGTTACACTTTCACTTGTGAAAAGTCTTTTTTTCAATTTTCTTCCTCCTTTATAAAAATTAAATAAATTTAATCGGTGTCCGAGATATTATTATACCAAAAATATAAATCATTACACATATAAATGATTAATTTTAAACTAAAATCTATTGTATTTTAAGTTACATTTCTTTTACTAATACAAGTTTATATATTTTTATTGTTCCCCATATATCTTCTAATATTAATTCAGCAGGATTTCTATCTTTTAAAGTAAAAGCAATTTCATTCCATCTATTAACTTTAATAGGAGTAATAAACGATGATGAGTATAACTTGATCCAATAAGTAAATATATTAGAACCATATCCGTAAACAGCATTTGCAGAATACATTTCATCGTTTCTTATGGCATCAAATTCTACTTCGTACACTAATTCATCATTAACACGTAAAGATATTTTTCTTGGCACAATTTTAGTATTATTACCTATTTTTTCAGCTGTTTTTACTTCTAATTTTGGCAAAGTAGCAAATGGAATTTCTGTAATTTGATCATCTAAAAGTTTAAAGGTTCTATTGTTTGATCTTATTTCAAGAGCTTCTAATTTTCTTGGTCTCATTTCAACATAATCTACAAATTCTAAAGCATCTCTGACAATTTCGATTTCATCATTTCCAGATTTTTTGATTTCTCTAACTTCAAAATGAACATGTGGAATTTCCGCTTCTCCAGATTTTCCAGAGTAAGCAATTTCTTCACCTTTTGAAACTCTTATTTCATCCTCTGGAAATTTCACTTCTGCAAAAGAGTTTCCTACTTCTCCAATTACAGAATTAGCTATTTCTGAAATCAAACCATTAAAAGAGCTCAAATGAGCATAAACTGTTAATAAATCATAATCAGGGTGATATAAAAATATAGTATTACCGTAAATTTTGTGATTTAACCATATTTTATAAACATAACCATCTGCCGCAGCGTTTACCGGGTATCCGATTCTTGAAAATGAAGAAAAATCAATCCCTAAGTGAAAATGTGGTTTATCTCCTGTATCTCTATATTCTCCAAACGAGGAGGTTAAATAGGAATCTTTAACAGGAGGTAAAAATCGTTGTGAAAAAGAAAAAATAACACTTAAAATAATTATACTTATAATAATTAACTTTTTCATAATATACCTCCTACAATTATATATCAATTATCCAGAAGATACTACAATCTTCTGGATAAGAGTAAAAATTTATTTAATATCTAATATTTAGCGTCTTAATTTTCCCCTTGATTTTCTTGTTGAAATAATCTTACATATTTTGATGGAACAATCATTTTTATGGCATGTTTATAAACAAGAGATTGTTGTCCTTTTTTTTCTAATAATATAGTAAAATTATCAAAAGATTTTATAAAACCTGTCGTTTGAAAACCACCTTCAAAATAGATTTTACATTCAATTCTACTTGTCCTTAATAAATTTAAAAATCTTTCTTGTAAGTTAAATTTCTCAGCCATTCCTACTCCCCCTCGTATAATTAGTATAGAATAATTATATTATTGTTATTGATTATTATTATTATTTATATGCTCTTTGAAAAGTAAATATATTTTATTTATATTGATTTATGTGTTTTTAGTTATATGTTTTATATTAGTAGTTTTCTATTGAGCATCTTTTTCAGTATTTATTTTTTGCTTGTTTTTAAGTTTTACCTCTGGTAAAATAGTTTTAGATAACATCCCCCTGAGACTTGTTCTCTTAAAAAAGATTTCTAAACTAGAGTATAGTTTTTCACTTG
>NZ_FQUI01000045.1 GCF_900129175.1 Marinitoga hydrogenitolerans DSM 16785 | reverse complement strand
AAGCAAAAAAAATAATTCATCAATTAAAAGAAGAAGATAACAATGATAAAAACATATAAAATTAAATTGCGTGTAAATAATAAGGAACGAACAAAATTAATGGCTGCAGCAGGGACAGCAAGATGGGCATATAATTTTGCTCTTGCAAAAATAGAAGAGTACTATAAAGAAACAGGAAAAATCATTGGAGATAGAGCAATAAGGAAAGAATTAACACAATTAAAACAAACTAACGAATATAATTGGCTATATAAATATTCAAACAATATCACGAAACAAGCTATAAAAGATGCTTGTGCTGCATATAAAAGATTTTTTAAAAAATTAGCAAACAAACCAAAATTTAAGGCAAAGAAAAAATCAAAACCCAGTTTCTATGTAGATCCGTATAAAATTAAGTTTAAAAATACAAAGGTGCTAATAGAAAAAATAGGATGGTTAAGACTGTTTGAAAAAGATAAAATACCAGAAAGGGGCAAATATTATAATCCGAGAGTAACATATGACGGAATTGATTGGTATCTAAGTATAAGTTTCGAAACAGAGAATATAGAAGTTGATAATGGAAAATATACAGAAGGTATAGGAATAGATTTAGGAATTAAAACATTAGCAACTATAAGCAATGGTTCAAAATATGAAAATATAAATAAAAAACATAAAGTTAAAAAGATATTAAAGCGTTTAAAAAGATTACAAAGACAAATATCAAGGAAATACGAACAAAACAAAATTCAACATAAAGGAGGTGAAGTCCGTTACCAAAAGACTAAAAATATAATAAAACTTGAGTCAAAAATAAGGAAAATACATATAAGGTTAAAAAATATCCGCAATGATTATATACATAAAATCACAGCGTCTCTGGTGAAAACCAAACCAGAATATATAGTTGTAGAGGATTTAAACATATCAGGAATGATGAAAAATAAACATCTGTCTAAAGAAATACAGCAATCAAAACTATATGAAATTATCAGACAACTGGAATATAAAACAAAAAAACATGGAATAAAATTAATAAAAGCAGACAGATATTATCCTAGCAGTAAAAAATGCCATAAATGTGGAAAAATAAAAAAGGATTTAAAATTATCAGACAGAATATATATGTGTGAATGCGGATATAAAAACGATAGGGATTTAAATGCTGCTCTGAATTTGAGGGATTATGCTTTAACTTTAATTTAAATAAACAAAGTAGGGCGAGTTACCCCCGAATTTAGGTCTGTGGAGCGTTATACCAAACGGGAGTAGTTTAGGCAAAACCGGGCGCTGTGAAGCAGAAAAGAGCATAAAACCTTATATGTATTTATAGGTTTTAGTAAGTCTTTGGTAACGGAACAATGAAAGAATATTCAATAAAGAAGTTATTTAATAGTCACATGCTATTTTTGTTAGCTTTGATATTTACCTTTTTATTTCCAACAACAGTATATTTTAATATAAAAAATGAAATTAATTATAAAAAAAATAGTTTTAATATTATTTCAAGTATTTTTTTTACTAATCTTACGAAAACTATCAATGATGAATTAGAAAAGTCAACTGGAATAATAGTTCCTAATCCGTCTGATACTATATTAAATGCATTAAAAGAAGTTGGTTCTTTAGGTGGTTATTCCATAATTAGAAATCGTGAACTATTTAATTATACTTATAATAATAATAAAATAATTTTAAAAACATTATTTTTACCGTCAATCATAAAAGATACAATGAGAAAACTGAATATCAATACAGATTATATAGTTACTTCTCTTAACAAAAATATTATTTTATCTAATATTCGTTTTGAATTTAATTTACATAACAAACATTTGATATCTAATAATATTATAAGAATTAAAGACAGATACTTTTATATCAGATTTAATAATAGTACATATAGTACTTATCCCATATACGTGTTATTTGACATGAATATAGATTTATTCAATTATATTTTCAAAAGTGCTCTTCAATGGAGTATTATAATATTTATTATATTTGGTATCACTTATATTATCAATAAAAATCATTATTTGAAAATACAAAAAAATATCGAAGATTTTTCCAAAGAAGTTGAAACTTTTGGTATTCAAATTTTAAAAGGCAAAAATTTAAATTATTCTTTAACAAAAACAAACATAAAAGAAATAGACAATATAGGTATAATGATAGATAAGGTATTTAAAAACAATATAGATTATATAAACAAAAACAAAAAACTTACACAAGATATTATAAATTTATTAGGAAACATTTCTGAATTCAGAGATGAAATCACAGGAAATCACATTATAAGAGTTGGAAAAGTTGCTAAAATATTAGCAAAATCCATATTTAAAAATGATACAATCATAGAAAATTATTATTATGCTGCTCAAATGCATGATATTGGAAAAATAGGAATTCCCGATTCAATTCTATTAAAATCTGGAAAATTAAATGATAAAGAATTTGAAATAATGAAAAAACATGCCAAAATAGGATATAATATATTGAAAAAAATAGATGATGATTTCTTCGATTTAGCTGCTAAAATAGCTCTATATCATCACGAAAAGTTTAACGGAATGGGTTATCCAAAAGGTTTGAAAGGAGAAGATATTCCTATCGAGGGAAGAATTATAGCAATATGTGATGTCTTCGATGCTTTAATATCTGAAAGACCTTATAAAAAAGCTTTCTCTTTTGAAGATGCTTTAAAAATCATAAAAACGGGCTCTGGAACACACTTTGATCCTAAAATAGTAAGTATTTTTTTAAAAAACATAGAAGAAATAAGAATAATATATACAAAGGAGAAGTGATTATGAAACTCAAAATTATAATTCCTTTATTAATAATAATTTTAATCCTTTCATACTTTTTTCTCCCACGCAAAACCATAACAATAGTAACACAAATGTCAGAAGATGAAAAAAATGGTTTAGAAAAAATTATGAAACTATATTCATTAACGCATTTTGTAAAATTTAACATTGAAAGGATTCCATTTTCAGGACATTTTTCAAGAATAGATGAAATTATTAATTCAGGACAAAAAATCGATATTGCAAGGGTAGATATAAAAACACCCAAATGGTTTGAAGAAAAATATATTAAAACCCATCCAATACTTCAATCAGTTGATTGCCTTGTTATGCTATATAACAAAAAAGAAGTTCAACCCCCACCAAAAACACTAAATGAATTATGGGCTTTTATAGAAGAAAATACCTATGATATTAATGGAAATAATTTCAAATCTTCAAAATTCGATAAAAATAAAATTAATGAGTATGCTATTTATTTACCTTATAATTCTGGTTGGTGGATGAGCACAATTTTTGGAAGTGAAGATGAAAATTTTCTAACTGTTAATGTAAATAAAGAACGATTTATTTATACAGCAAAAAAAATAAAACATTTATATAAAAACCATTTGATCCCTAAAATATCAAATAACTTTTATGACGAAATGATGAAAATGTTTGAACAAAACGAGGTAAAAATCATTTTCAATGGTCCGTGGTCTTTTTCTTCAATTCAAAAAAGCAATATAGATTTTGGTATTTCTTTAATACCAAAAGGCAAGGACACAAGTTTTTCTCCTATAGGTGGGCAACAATGGATTTTATTAAACAATTCAAAAACTGCAGAAAAAGTTTTCAAATATTTATCCACTGATAAGGTTGCTGATTTATTTTATAAATACAATAAAACCATTATGCCAAAAGAAAAACTATTAAATACACTCCAAAAAAACAACAATATTGTTGCTGCTCAATTAAAACTCGCAACAAAAATCGATGAACGCTTAAATAATATTTTATTTAAATTTTTTAGCAAAATTTTCGTTGATTATTTAAATGACAAAATTGACGAAAATGTTCTTTTTAATTACTGGACAAATTTAATAAAAGAAAATTAGAAATAAGCTCCCTTTAAATGGAGCTTATTTTTTCTTTATTCTACCATTTTTTAACATAATATTTTATTTTCAAATTGATAAAAAAGGTATTTTTATGTTATAATTATTAAGTATTTTTAATTAAAACATAAAATCTAAGTTTTTCACACATTTTAAGGGAGGGACACCATGAAAACTCTTGGCAAATTTCTGTTGTACTCTATAATCGCTCTCATGAATGCCGGATTGATATGGTCTATTTTTATTTTATCTGGCTTAGGCAATTACGGTTTAGCAGTGGTTATTGCAGCTTTTGTTGTGTTTGCAAATGTGGCAATATTTTCAAAGAAGGGTTATCCTTATAGATACACTTTACCTGCAATGTTTTTTCTATTCATTCTAACCGTATATCCTATTTATTATACTGTTAGAACTGCATTTACAAATTACGGAACAGGACATTTATTTACGAGAGATCAGGCTATTCAAATCTTATTAAATGATCCAAATTATCTGTACGAACCAGAAGATGGAAATAGTTACAACTTTAAAATTTTTGTGAAATTAGAAAAATTTCAACCCACTGAAGATTTTTTAATTGTTTTATACAATGATAAAGAGATATTATTATCAGAAAAACCGAAAGAAATTATTTATGATTCAAAAGGAAATACTAAAAATGCTTCTGCCGAATTATCTCCTGTTAATGAAAATTATATGACTGTTTCTATTAACGGAAATACTTATACTGCATTTTTAAAAAGAGAACTTGATGATTCTTTTAGAGCGTTATCTATTAATGAAAAGATGAACAATGTTCTTGGTTTCGAAAATAGTAAAGGTGATAAATATATTTATTTTTATTCACCAATTGATTCTGGAACTTTCAAAAATGCTTCCTTTTATAATACCGTATTAAGAAAAAAATATTTAGGCGTTTTAGAACTCAAAAATTATGATGGTAAAAAATATAGATTATCTTCAAAGTTTATATACAAAAAATTTTCAGAAGCCTATAGAATTTACGAATTACGAGTTAAGCCGGTTTTTGTAAATAATAAAAAAACATATAAAACTATTATTTTTAACACAAGAACAAATAAAGAATTAATAGATAGAGATAGTGCATTCTGGGATTATAACGAAAAAGGTGAATTAATTAGATTAATGGGTTATTCTTCATTTGTTGGAACATACCAATTCGATAGAATTAGAGAAGACCCAAAAATTTCTGGTCCATTTTTAAAAATATTCACATGGACTTTCACATATGCCGCACTTAGTGTTTTGTTCAGTTTCATTATCGGAATGATTCTAGCTCTTATGCTTAATGATAAATTTATGAAAGGTAGAGTATTTTATAGAACATTGTTAATTATTCCGTGGGCTGTTCCTGCTTTTATATCAGTCTTAATATGGCGAAATGGCTTTTTCAATGAAACTTATGGTATTATAAACAGATTTATCATTACTAATTTAGGACTAACTCCTATAAAATGGTTAAATGACCCTTTATGGGCAAAAATTTCAGTTCTAATAGTTAATACATGGCTCGGATTTCCATATATGATGACTATAACATTGGGTGCTTTACAAAGTATTCCTGATGAATTATATGAAGCATCTTCAATTGATGGTGCAACAAGATGGACACAATTTAGAAAAATCACTTTACCGTTGTTAATGGTGTCCTTAACTCCATTATTAGTAAGTAGTTTTGCCTTTAACTTCAATAACTTTGTAAATATTTATCTTTTAACTGGTGGTGGCCCTGCAATGCCTGGCGCAACAACTCCAGCAGGTTCAACAGATATACTAATCTCTTATACCTATAAATTAGCTTTTGAAGGTTCACGTGGTCAGGACTTTGGTTTTGCCAGTGCAATATCCATCTTAATATTTGCTATAGTTTCTGCAATTAGTTATTTCAACTTTAAATTATCAGGGGCATTTGAAGAGGTGAGCAGATAATGGCTATGATCCAAAAGAAAAATTATATTTTAAGACATATCTTTTTAATTATTGTTTTAGTTATCGTTCTTTTCCCGTTGGTTTGGGTAGTAACAACTTCTATAAGAAGAGATAATGCGGCATTTTCACCAAAATTGTTTTCATCAAGAATAACCTTAAACTATTATAGAGATCTATTATTTCCACGAGCAACTGTTCCTGAATTAATTAAAGATATTAATGGAACAGTTCATTTCATAGGTGAAAACTCAAAATTATCTCTTGATGAAGCTTCAGAAAAACTAATGAAAGAATTAACCGCTTTTGAAACCTATATTTCCCAAACAAATGATTATTTAAATGATATAGCTTCAAGATTTGAAAATATAAATAATGCAATTCAAGGAGATTACAAAAAAAATATTTTAGATGACATAAACAAATCAAGAAACAATGAACATAATAAATTGTTGGAAATGGAAAAAACTTTTTTAGTTGCTGATATTTCCACAATTAAAAATGATATTGTTTCTCTTGAAAATGAGATTAAAGATTATTATGAATCAAGAATTGCCCTCTTAAATATATTAAATTCAATAAATCAAACTAATGAAAATAAAAAATATTATCAAAATACTTTGGATACTATATTTTCCATAAAACCAAATTACACCTTATGGAATATTAAAACATATAAAAAATGGATTAAAATTGAACAAAACGAAAATATAAAGCAACTCCCTTCATTAATAAAAGCTTTATCTAATAAATGGAAAAGTATATTAGCAAAGGTTAAAGATATCAATAACAAATTCTATAATCTAGAAAAACAAAAATTAGGTGATGATTTAAATATTTTAACTTCACTTGAAAAAGAAATTACTGAAACTCAAAAAAGTATTTCTTTAATAAAAAGCGATATTTCAAAAACTGAATCATTAGTTGCAAAATATAATAGTGATTTATCATCCTTATTAGAATTATATGTTCTAAATAGTTCAAAAATAGAATCTGCAGTAAATATTTTCCAAACATACAAAAATAAAAAAATAAATTCAAATAAAGTAATGGCATTATCAGATAGCATAAAAAATATATCCAACAAATTTGAAATAATAAAAAATAATATGGAGAATTTAGCAGATTTTGAAATTTATAAAGAAGCTATAAATAAATATTATACATCTTTTTTATGGTTAAAAGATAATTTAGAGTATATCAATCCTGATCTTGAATATGTTTCACCTGCATATAAAACACTTGTTGAAACAACAAATAGTATAAATTCAACTTTAGATACATTAAATTTTATAACAACTAACTTAAAAGACAATCTCTCAAAATTAGAAAAATATCAAAACTCACTTACACAATTGAGTTCTCAATTAGAAAATATTAAAAATAAATATGCAGAAATATATAATAAAAATAAAGAAACATTAGATAATTTTGCTAAATTGAAAAAATATGGAGAATTTACTATTTTAAAAACTTTCACAAATCTTGATATTAACAATTATTATGAATCTGAATACTTAGCCGATTTATTAAATTCTAAACTTTTCGAATATTATAAACCATCTAAAAAAGATTTGAATATATTCACGTTAAGAAAAAATATAAATGAAGCAACTGAAAAATTTTTGAAAAGTAAAGCATCTTTTGAAAATATTATGTTGGAAATTTCTCCAAATCTCGAAAAAATTAAATCAAACTCATATGATTATTTGAAAATCAATTATGGTGGATACACTGCAGATATATCCCCTATTTTGGAAATTTCTGCCATATATAATTCAAAATTCGGTCCAGCTAAAGCAAATATTTCAAGGGCTTCAAGGATAGTTTCTGATTTATCTGATTCTGTCAAATATAAAACATTAAAATCAGATTTAAGAACAATTGATGGAAATATTTATAATTTATTAGATAATTGGAATCCTAAACAAAGAAAACCCTTTTTACGTTGGCTTTTAAACTCCATAATTGTTGCTGGCGTTACATCAATATTAACAGTTTTAATGACCGCTGTCGCTGCTTATCCTTTCAGCAGAATGCGCTTTTTCGGTAGAAAAGAAGGTTTGTTATATTTAATGCTTATTCAAATGTTTCCTGCTATAATGTATATGATTGCTCTATATGGAATATTAAAATTTATGGGAGATTACTTTGGCTTCATAGGTCTAGATACATTAACAGGTTTGATATTTGTATATCTTGGTGGAGTTTCATTTAATATGTGGTTAATTAAAGGATATTATGATACTATCCCAGATTCTCTTGAAGAATCTGCTATGATAGATGGTGCAACAAGATTTCAAACATTCTGGCGTATTGTATTGCCATTGGCTTCACCAATTCTAGCTGTTGTTACAATATTATCTTTCATGGGAACATTTAATGAATTTGTTATGGCAAGAATTGTTTTATCCAGCGAACAAAATTATACATATGCTGTAGGGTTACAAACCTTTACATCTGGCCCATTTGAAACCGAATGGGGATTATTCACAGCTGCTGCCTTATTAGGTGCTGTTCCTATGGTATTATTATTCTTATCAATGCAAAAATACCTTGTAGGTGGATTAACTCAGGGTTCAGTAAAAGGATAAAAAACAGCTCCAAATCGGAGCTGTTTTTTTTATTTCATATTTTATTCATTTCATCTTATAGATTCCAAGTATACAATTTTTTACTGTAAAATATTAAAAAGCATAGGAGAAGCATTAGCTCAAATAAAAGAAAAGAAGTATTATGAAAAATACAGAGGAAATGAAATATATTTAATAGGAACAAATATCAATTCTGAAAAGAGAAATATTGATGATTATATTGTTGAGAAAATATAAACTCCAGCGAATCGCTGGAGTTTATTATTTATTATTTAAATAATTCTGCTTTTCCTGTTGAACCAAGTACATCCATTCTATCTGTAATAACTTTGATTGTGTATTCTCTGGCTAATTTGAAGTATTTTCTTGGATCAAATTCTTTTGGATTTGCATTCAAGAATTCTCTCAATCCTGCTACAAATGCTATTCTTAAATCTGTATCTGTATTTACTTTATTAATTCCACATTTTACTGCTTCCTGTAATATTTCTGAAGGAACTCCTTTTGCTCCACCAAAATCTGCACCATGTTTTTCAGCAATTTCAACAAATTCTGGCACAACTGATGATGCTCCATGTAAAACTAATGGTATTTTTGTATATTCTTTTACTTTTTTAATTCTATCATAATCTATTTTAGCAGCACCTTTAAATTTAAAAGCGCCATGAGAAGTTCCGACTGCAGGAGCTAAAAAATCAACTCCTGTTTCTTCAACAAATTTCTTTGCTTCATCTGGATCAACTAAAACATTTTCTGCTGCAACTGCTTCATCTTCTATACCTGCTAATTGACCTAATTCTGCTTCTACAGAAACTCCTGCAGCATGTGCAATTTTAACTATTTCCTTTGTTATTTTCATATTTTCTTCAAATGGGTGTTCTGAAGCATCTATCATAACTGATGAATATCCAGCTTTTATTGCTGCAACAATATGCTCAAAACTTTTACCATGATCAAGGTGTAAAGCTACAGGAATATCAACTTCATCTGCAAAAGCCTTTACCATTTTTACAAAAATTTCTGCACCTTTCCTAAAATCACCATTACCAGCATATTTCATCGCACCTTGACTTGTTTCAATTATTACTGGAGAATTCTTTTTTACTCCAGCTTCAATTATGTAATGTAAGAACTCAAGGTTATTAATATTTAAAGCTGGTACTCCATATCCATGTTTGTCTGCATTTTCCAAAATTACTTTTGTATCTACATAAGGCATATTAACCCCTCCCTATAAAATAATATTTCCTGATTAATTATAGCATATTACTGTTAAATCTCTTCTAACCAATTTACATTATCCAAAACAATAGCCAACTCTTCAAATAACTTTTCAAAAAATGCTTTTTTTAACCCTTTATTTTTACTTGCAAAATGATCGATGCTTCTTAATATAGAATATGCAGAATCTTTAGAAATAATCATTGATAATTTCTTAATATTTCTTGCTATCAATTTATGCTCCGAATTATCAAGTATTTTTATCATATCATCCTCTTCTAAATTCTCAAAATATTTATTTATTCTTAAAATTATAGAATTTTGTTTATCTATATCCATATTTTTTATTCTATTAAAAACTATATCATCCATGTCAAAAAGGATTTTTTTCGGTGTTGGTAAATTACTTTTATTTTCTAAATGATTTACAAAAGTTCTTGCCGCTTCAGGACCAACAATACCTGAAGATAATATATATGCATACTCTTTTAATTCGTCTTCTGTTAAATTATTTAATACTCTACTCAATTTATACCAACTTCTTGGACTTGGTTTTAAATCAAGTCTAAAAGATACACTTTTACCATTAGAGATAAATTCTGGATACTCTTTTATAAAAGAAATAATTTCATTTGAAACATTCTGATTCTCAGCCCAATTTATCCATTCTTCTGGAGAAGAATTTAAACTTAAATGAAAAAACCTTGACATAAATGCTGGATCTGTTATTAAATCAACCTGATCATAATCATCATCTGGCGGATTTGCTGCAGCCATTATCCATGTTCCATCAGGCAAAACATGATTGTGTATCTTTCTATCCAATAATAATTGCATTATAGCATTTCTAATAGATCTATGAGCTCTATTTATTTCATCTATCATTATAATAGTATTATCTTTTTCTGGCCACCAATCTGGTTTTAAAAATACTGTTTTATCTTCATTTCTCGAAGGAAGTCCTATTAAATCACCAGGTTCCATTTGAGAAATTACCAAAATTATTAATTCCCTATTAGTTTCTCTAGCTATATCACGTGCTATATCCGTTTTACCAACACCAAAATGACCCCAAATTAAAGGAATTTCCCTGGATTCCATAATTTTTTTAGATAAAAATTTTATATCACTTGGTTTCACATAATCACCTACCCATTTGAATTAAATTTTCTTTTTGAAACTTCTTCTTGTATTTTCATATATCCATTTTTTATTGCTATCTTTCCTTTATTTGCAGTTTTTAATTGTTGCTTAATTTTCTCCATATCTTTCTTTATCTTTTCCATTTTTATATTATCATCATTTAATAACTTCTCAATTCTATCCTGTATTATTTTCTCTTCAGAAAATAATGCCATTTTTTCTAATATTTTTTTCCTTTGTTCCAAAATTTTTGGAAGTGTTTCGAAATCTTCATTCTGTATTATTCTATTTATTAAACCTTCTATTTTATCAAGTTCTGCTATTAACGAATTAATTTCATTTGAGTTTTCGTTCATATTCTCACCTAACTTTAATTAAATTTGTTTTTTTTCACCCTTAAATATGATTTAATCATTTCTATTTCTTCTACACTCATACCATACTTCCACCAATGTGGTAAAATAGAATTATTTAATAGTAAGGGGTCTGTATCCATTTTTAACCATCCTCTTGAAACTAGTTCCATATATTGTGGCGTGTTTGGTATAGGTGTAAATTCATTTACTGAAGGAATGATCCCTAAATCAAAACAAAAATCTATTCCACTTATTACATCTTCAACTTTTTGATCAGGTAAATTCGCCATAATATATGCTGATGTTTCATTTAACCCATTAGCTAATAAAAATTTTGTTGCTTTTAAAAGTTCTTCATTTGTAACCTTTCCTCCTGTTTTTTTCTGCAATTCTTCATTAGATGTTTCATACCCTAATTTTATCACTTTAAAATTTGCTTTAGAAAATAACTCTGCTATTTTTTCATTAACAAGTCTGGCATGTATCCCATTCGGCAAATGAAATCTCACATTAAATTTTGAAAGTTCTTCTAATAATCTTTCCTTTTCCGGATGTAATAAAAATGCATCATCAAAAAAAACAACATCTTTAACTTTTTTGAATTCTAAAATTTTCTTTAATCCTTTAATAATACTTTTTACACTTCTTATTTGATATTTCCACATCCTTGGTGTAAAACAATATGTACATTTAAACGGACAACCAATTGATGAGGTTATAACAATATACGAAATTTCATCTTCATATAATTCATATGCGGGTTCCAATTCCTCAACCCAATTTATTGTATCCACTTTTATATCATAATATGATAACAATTGATTTACTGCCATATTTCCCGTTCCAGGGATCACCTTAACATTTAATTTGTGAAAATATTGTTTTGCATGTTCTGGCATGATACTAACATATATCCCACCAAGAAATATACGCTTTTCCGGAAAAACTTCTCTTATTATTTCTATTGTTTTATATACTCCATAATACCAATATGTCATTGTTGATGTAACAATAATCCCATCAACTTCTTTATAATTTTCTAATCTCTTTCTGAATTCTTTTTCTGGTAAACCATATCTTTTTAACTTTCTTGGTATATCTCTTATTATTTCTGGTTTTTCAACTTCTTCAAAATAATATTTACCAGTTCCATAATAACGATCTTTAATTAAATTATTTTCCTTAAAATACTTATCATGCCTATTCATTAAATCAATCATATTAACTTTAAACCCATAATTTTTTAAAATACTACCTATATATAATAATCCTAAAGGTTTCAACCAAAAATCATATGCTGCAGTATCATAAATCCATGGATTTATTAATAAAAAATGTTTTGATGAATGCTTCATCAAATTTCTCCCTTCATTAAATCATAAAAAACATTTAATCCTTTTAAAGTGAGATAAGGATCATAATTTTCAAACTCTGGAATTATATTTTGTAAAGATTTTCCTATCCCACCTGTAATAACTATATCAAACTTTGTTTTATATTCCTTTTCAATATCTTTTAATAATTGTTGTATTCCATATACTACAGTTTTAATTATTCCAATCTGAATATTATCTATTGTATTTTTACCAACTGAATAATCTAAAAATTTTAATTCAACTTGAGGCAATTTTGCTGTTTTTGAAAATAACGCCATCATCTGTGTATTTATTCCTGGAATGATTGAACCACCTATAAAATCTCCATTATATATTACATCAATTGTTATTGCAGTTCCAAAATCAACTGCTATAGAATTTTTACTATAATATTTTCTTAACGCTAATGCATTTGCTATCCTATCTGCACCAACTTCATTGGGATAATCTACTTTTAATTTCATTCCATTTAATTTGTTTGAACTTACAAAGATAGCCTCTACTCCGTAATATTTCTGAGCATATTTATCAAGGATATAATTTACTGACGGAACAACAGAAGAAATTATTACTGCATTTATATCTCTTTCATAAATATTTAAACGATTTAATAACGGAAAAAGATGTGAATATAATTCATCTTCAGTTTCAAATGATTTTGTTCCTATTCTCCATGTTTGTAAAAAATCCTTTTCAAAAAGACCCACGACAATATGTGTGTTTCCAACATCAAATAATAATCGCAATATATTTCCCCCCAAAGTCATATGATTTCAGAAGATGCTTTTCTTAATCTGTTCATTATAGAAATACCTAAGCCTTTATCTTCAACACCTTCAATAATAATAACGTCATTCTTTGTTTTATCTGCCTTTCTTAACATTGAAAATAGATTCACTGCAATATTATAATAATCATTTATTTTACCTGAAACTATAATATCATATCCCTCAAAATATTTTTTATCTTCCTCAAAAAGGACAAGTAATGGATTTTTATAATCTTTTACTTTTTCTTTAATTATATCTATTCTTTTATCAGAAAATTCTATAAGTATTGTTTTTTTATCTGGAGCATAATGTCTATATTTCATTCCTGGCGCTTTTGCTTCGTCTACCTTTACTTTGCCGTATATAAATTCTGGTATTTTAATTTTACCAAATATCTTTTCTAAATTTTCTGGTAAAATTGGACCAGGTCTTAATAATACGGGTATATCTTCTGTAAGATCTATAACTGTTGACTCTAAGCCAAAATCAACATCTTCACCATCAATAATAATTTCTACTTTACCAAACATATCTTCTATAACATGTTCAACAATTGTTGGACTTGGCCGACCAGAAAGGTTTGCACTTGGCGCCGCAATAGGTACACCAGAATATTCTATTAATTTATTTGCTATTGGATGTGCTGGAACTCTCACTGCAACAGTAGGTCTGTTAGCTGATACAATATCAGGAACATTACTTCTCTTATTTAAAACAAAAGTTATAGGACCTGGAACTAACAATTTTAATTTTTCATATAATTTTTCATCTATATACACATATTCTTTAATATTTTCTATTTTATCAAAATGCATGATTAATGGATTATCTCCAGGTCTTCCTTTTGCTTTATATATATTCTTCACAGCTTTCTCATCCAAAGCATTTGCACCTAAACCATAGACAGTTTCTGTAGGAAATACAACCAAATTTCCTTCTCTAATATTTTGCGCTGCTATTTTTATCTTTTCTTCTTCTATTTTCAATGGATTTATTTTTAATATTCTTGTTTTCATTATAATCCTCCTTTGAGGTATTAAAATTCTTTATAATTACATTTTTTTATTATATCATAACATAGTTAAACTTTATATACTCTTTTTATTCATCATTATAATATTAAATTTTTTATTAGATTGTTTTCTCTAAAAAGTATCAAATGAAACGAAGACTCGAAGATTGCCCTTACACGCTACCGCGGATATTGGTTTAAATATTTTTGATTTTATAAAAAATTTTTTGAGATATCGCTCGATTACAGCGAGTAATCGGAATAAATAATTTTTATTATATAATATTATAAATCCTTTTCCCTTAAATTTTTTTATATTTAAAAAATCTAAGCGTAAAATGGAAGCCGTCAAAAAAACAGGATGTTTTTTTGAGCGAAGCTTTTTCATAGATGAAAAATCTGAGCGACGGCTGAGAGTGAATAATTTTAAAGATAAGCAACCAAGCTGCCTGAGTGAATTTGACTTTTTAGACATCGTAATTTTTTTATTTTAATTCCCAAAAAGAAAACTATTAGAAATGAAAACGAAATAAAAAATTCTTATAATTCGGTTATATATATATTAATTTTCTTTTAATAGTATTTTTATAAATTATAATCTTTAATAAAATAAAAGATTCACTTTTTAGAAAATACTGTATTACAAGTTACATTCATTTCTTCTAAAGATTCCATAAGATTAAAAAATAGACTTCTTAAGTAACAAAGAAATTTTAGGATTTAATTTGAATAAAACAAACTAAAAATTACTGAAAGGTGGGGAATTATGAAGAAAAGACTATTTTTATTTATTTTAGTATTTATATCTGTTTTTACCTATGGTAAAACCTTAATTGGAGGATATTATTGGAGTGACATTTTCTTTGGATTTAGTGGTGTAAGCATTTATGGTGGAGTAGAGAAAAATATTGACTTTATTAATCTTGAAGAAACTATAGGAATTAAGGATAATTTATTAACATTTCAATATTTTTACGGTGTTGGTATTAATTATTTAAAATTTGATCCAACCGTATTAGGTATAGGTGATTACACATTAAATGATTTTGCGTTAAAAGGAATTATTGCAGGAAATATTGGAATTCCTTTATTAAGTTTTTCTATATTCGATTATAACGCTATGCCTGCTGTTTATCTTGAACTAAACTCTAACTACTATTTTTCAGAATTAACTGTTGAAGACAAAAATAAAATTTCTGGTTTAGTTTTAAGCGATCATCTAGCAATCACATATAAATATGGCGCTAAATTAATTTTTAATCCAAAAAATTTAAATAGCAAGTTTATCATTAGGCCTATCTTTTTTCCATGGCCTTTTATAATTGGAGCTGAAGTTTTATTCTAAAAAGATTATTTTTATTATGGCTAATATTTTTTTTAAATGTTTATTTTCAATATAAATTAGATAAAATAACAGGTATTTTAATACCTGTTATTTTTATTTTAAATACTTTTCTAATTTCCGTATCATAAATATAGTAGAATACATTTGAGAGGTGAGCCTATGGAAAATAAAAAAACAACATTTATATGGGATATTATTTTTATTATTTATTTAATTGTTCTTATATATTTTGCTACTACGCCAAAACCACCTTTTAATTATTCTCGTTTTCCAAACGAAGATAAAATGTGGCATTTTTTGGCCTATGGTGGTGGGATGTTTTTATTCTTAAAAACTTATTTTCATAGAAAAATTTTATTATATTTATTTGGCGGTATAATTTTTATACTTCCAATAGGGAGTGAGTATATACAGGCTTTATCACCTTATAGATATTTTTCTATGTTTGATGCATTAGCAAGTTATGCTGGAATTTTTACTGTGATTTTAATTTTATTTATACACAAAAAAATTGTTTTATCTATACTTAATAATAAAAAATAGGGTTTTGCAACCTTACTTGCTTTTCAAGCATTATTTTTTTGGTTCCCATTTTTATAATTAATTTTTATTTTATATTATATTTATAATATAAAATAGGGTTTT